>JBJXDV010000285.1:0-5433 GCA_046153465.1 Chitinophagaceae bacterium | reverse complement strand
CAAATTATTTTTGGGGATTGATCATACGGCCATCGGAGTAAGTAATACAGAAGTCAGTCATCGGTTTTATGCAGATTTATTGGGGTTGGATAGAAAAGGCGATAGCTGGAACAAAGGAATTGAACAGGAACATTTGAATAATGTGCAAGGAGCCAGTTTGCATATCACTGGATATCGTTCTCTGGCCGGACCAGGAGTAGAATTTTTGGAATATATTTTACCGGGCCCGGGAAAGAAATATCCTGAAGATACCAGGTCGGATGATCTTTGGTTCTGGCAAACTATTTTGATTACGGATAATTCAAAATTGTTGTTAGAGAAATTAAAAGCCTCCAATTATTCTTTTTTATCTAAGGAACCAATATTTATTTCAAAGAATAATCCTTACAGCCTTTCTTTTATTGTGAAAGATCCGGATGGCCATGCTCTTTTGATTGTGGGAAGTAAAAACTAACTGATTAAAGACAAGGAAAAATATGGATGTCGTTCGGGCGACATATAAAGTTAGCAATTGCAAATACTTTTGAACAAATTTAGGACAAATGAAAAAAATATTTTCTTTAGCAATTCTTTTGTTTGTGGTGTTCTGTGTGAGTGCGCAAGACGTACCAAAAGGATTGAATAAGCTGCAGGTGGCTCCCGATTTTTCTGCTAAGGACCAGTATGGAAAATTGGTTTCCTTGTCGGAACAATTAAAAAAGGGTCCGGTAGTTTTGTTATTCTATCGGGGGCAGTGGTGTCCATATTGCAATAAACAATTAAAACAATTGGAAGATTCGCTATCACTCATTACGGCAAAAGGAGCAATTGTTATTGCAGTATCTCCTGAGAAGCCAGAAAATATTAAAAAAACGATTGAAAAAACCAAGGCTACCTATTCTGTTTTATTTGATGATGGATTAAAGATTATGAAAAGTTACGACGTTTCTTATAGTGTGGACGCAAAAACGGTTGAGAAATACAAAGGATATGGTATTGATTTCTCCTCCGTAAATGGAAGCAACGGTGCTAACCTGCCGGTACCTGCGTTGTATATAATTAGCAGAGATGGAAAAATTGCTTATCGTTTTTTTGACACCAATTATACGAACAGAGCATCTGTTGCTGAAATACTGGCGAATTTATAGAAGAGATAATAAAAATTTTTTTTGGCGTGTTGGAATAAATTTTCAACACGTTTTTTCTTTTTATGTGTTAACTGCCCGACATGCAGGGGTATAGAAGTTGTATTCCTTTGCAGCATCATGCAAACAAAAATAATAATAGAATGCCCTTTATGTAAAGAAGGAATCGAAAAATTACTTTATCGATACCATATCGAAAGCGAGCGACAGGTAATTGAGCGGATTAAAAAAGAGAACCCGCAATGGACAGAAAGGGATGGAATCTGTAGTCGATGTATAGACCATTACCATGTTCAAGTTGTAATAGGGCAACGCATGCTTCCGGAAATCGGACCTCATTTTCCTGTTAAGAGCGCCGACGATTTTGTGATACTTCCAACCCCTCTGCGATTGGGTGCCGATCCGGGATATACGGGGAAAGGTGTTACCATTTGTTTTATCGATAGTGGATTTTACCTGCATGATGATTTGATTAAAACAAGAAATCGTGTAAAAAAAGTAATTGATATTACCGATCCTTCAAGAACAGATTCATTTTTTAAACAGCCACATCCCTCGGCATGGCATGGAACGATGACCAGTGTGGTATGTGCAGGAGATGGTTATTCAAGTAACGGGTTGTACAAAGGAATTGCGCCAGATGTAGAATTAGTGTTAATTAAAGTGCAGAACGAAGAAAATAAAATTACTACTGAAAATATAGTTAAGGCTTTAGAATGGGTTTTGAAAAATCATTCACAATATAATATCCGGATAATAAATATGAGCCTTGGTGGCGATGAGGATGTGAGCTACCATCAGTCAGTAATCGATCAATTGGTAGAACAACTTATTGATGAAGGCATAGCAATTGTAGCCGCTGTTGGTAACGATGAGTATGCATCGATAAAGCCTCCTGCGAATGCACAAAATGTAATCAGCGTTGGTGGGATAGACGATAATAATTTTCTTGATAACGAATTATCTGCCTATCATTCTTCTTTTGGATTAACGATTGACGGCCTGTTTAAGCCCGAATTGGTTGCCAATGCTATTTGGATAGCAGCTCCAATATTGCCCGGTACAAAAGAGAAAGAAGAAGCAGAGCTGCTGAATCGTGCGTTTAGCAGCACGAATGAATCATTGATAAAAGAATGGCCCGTTCTGCAAAAAAAAATTCCAACAACTTTAGAGAATGGTCAAATAATTGATGTAACTTTTATCAGGAAAATTTTAGCGGAACGCATTCAGCTAACCAAGTTCTTTTCACCACACTATATGCATGTTGATGGAACTTCTTTTGCAGCACCGATTGTTTGTGCTGTAATTGCTCAAATGCTGGAAATTGAACCCGCTCTTGATCCGGCTTCAATACGACGGGTGTTATTTAGTACTGCTAAACGACTTCCTCTTATTACTCCGGAAAAACAGGGTTTTGGTTATATACGTCCAAGGCACGCATTACTTCAAATTATCAAGAAGGAGGTTATTATGAAACCACATGAATCGCCTTATCTCAACAAAAGAAAAAAAATGATAGAGTTTTTTATTGAGCACGATTTTGCCCAACAGATTTCATTAGCAGGTTCGTTCAATCATTGGGCACAGGATGTATTACTGATGGAACCCGGAAGAAAGGGTATGTGGAAAATTGAAATACCTATGCTGCCCAATGGAACCTATCGATACAAATTTTTCATTGACGATAAAATGTGGGTAGAAGACGTAGAAAATCCCTTGCGGGAACCAGATGGTTTTAATGGATGGAATAGCTTGTTAGTCGTTTAATACTATTATCTTTTAAAGCCGCTGCTAAACTTTTTTTGCAGCTTAGTATTTTATGTAAACCATATGACAAGGTTTATTATTGGTTTTATTTTTCTTTATAAAAAGATAATGACTAAATGATTGTAACAATTGTCTTGTTTTTTTCACTTATTTACCTCGCTGCAGGATTTATTTTCGCTATCGCATTTTTAATAAAAGGAATACGCAAAGTGGATGAAAATATTCATGGTAGCAGTAAAGGATTCTTTTTTGTTATCATTCCCGGAGTAATGGTGTTTTGGCCATTTTTATTAAAGAAATGGATGCAGGCTTCTCGTAATAAGCATAAGCAATAAAGATTCTTTTATGTTAAGAAGAGGAACAATTAATTAACGAACCGTTCGGGATTACGCAAATTTGTATGATAAGAACATTAAGAAAAAGGCATTTACAGGCATGGTCGTTACTGGCTTTGTTAATACCTGTTGGAATTATTGCAGCTTATGTTTCTATTAAAAAGCCAAACGCCGATAAATTATTGCAGCCTGCAACTGTTAAAGAACTTCCATTTGTTACCCGGGAAATCGAAAAGGATAGTTATTTGATTTTGATAAGAAGAAATGAGAACGCCTCTCAGTATCAATTGCAATGGATAAATAAAGCCGTTCTAACAGTTCCTACGGCAACCATTTTTAAAGCACCTCTGCACTCAACGGATATTTCTGAAGGAGAGTTGATAGGAAGGATTGAAGCAAGAGGCAGTTATCAATTTGCAATAGATTCAAGTTTTAATAAAGGTGATTTTAAACTAATCGTTTATGATTTTATTCATAAACAAATTATAGATTCTATAAAGTTTTGAGTAATGGGAGTATCGTACAGTGCAGTTGGCTGGAACAGGCAAAAAAAGATTTATGATTGGCTGATTTTCGGCTTTTGTGCCTCGTTTTTAGTTGTATTTATTTTAGTAACTGCGGTTACCAACCCTAACTACACTTTTGAAACAGCCTTGATTCGCTCAACGGCTACCCTGGCTACCTTACTACTGCACGTTATTTTAAGTATTGGACCATTGTCTCGGTTAAATAATTTCTTCTTACCACTATTGTATAATCGAAGGCATTTAGGAGTAACAATGTTTTTCATTGCGGCTATTCATGGCGGTTTCAGCATTTTTCAGTTTCATGGCTTAAGCAATGTGAATCCATTCGTATCCCTATTTACATCAAATACAGCCTTTGGATCAGTATCTCAATTTCCTTTTCAGGCATTGGGTTTTTTTGCATTGATAATATTATTCATGATGGCTATTACAAGTCATGATTTTTGGTTGCATCATCTCACACCAAAAATTTGGAAAACGCTTCATATGCTGGTCTATTTTGCATACCTGTTAATCGTTATGCATGTGTTGCTGGGCGTTATTCAATTTGAAACACATCCGGTATTTATTATACTTATTTCTCTTGGAGCCTGTTGGCTGATAACGATACATCTGCTTGCCGGATGGAAAGAGATAAAAATTGATAATAAAAAATTTGCAACTGAATCGAACGGGTTTGTGTATATAGCCAATATCAACGAATTTGAAGAAAGTCGCGCTAAAATATTTTGTATCGATTCCGAACGGATAGCGGTTTATCTTCATCAAGGCAAACTGTATGCTATTCATAATGTTTGCAAACATCAGGGCGGCCCATTGGGCGAGGGAAAAATTATTGATGGTTGTATCACCTGCCCATGGCATGGGTATCAGTATCTTCCTCATAACGGCCAGTCACCACCGCCATTTAAAGAGAAAGTAAGTACTTATGATATACAAGTCAGGGAAGGAAAAGTTTATATCAATCCGGTTCCATTGAACGCAGTCGAGAGCGAAAGGCAATCGGATATTGTCGTAACTTAGAAAGAAGCCCATAAATTTTTTATAGCATTCATAATTGTAATAGGCTAATTAAATGATAGAACAAAAAACAAGGGAGTTGGCAAAAGATGCTTTTTATATTGGCTGGCAAACTACTGCCCCTGCCTCCTATAAAAGGTTTGTAAAAAGGGTATTGCTTATTTTTTTCCCGCTGGTAATCCTAGTTGGTTTTTTACTTGCCTACCATCAAAAAAAATTCTCTCCATCCATTTTTGAATTTGGCTCACCCACCGAAGTAACCGGCGTATTTTTTAATAAGCCTGTTCTTTCTATTAAGGTGATTAGCAATAAAGACATACTTGGAAAGAGTTCTTATATAACAATTCCGCTTGTGGGTTATGGTAAACATGGGGCTGATGGTATTTTGAGTGAGCTTGAAAAAGAAAATGGTACAACCTTTAACCAAAAAGAAATTACTCTCAAGGGAACACTTTTGTACAATGATGGTAAATTATTGATGCAAATTGATGCTAATGATTCTCCGTTGAAAAAAATCGGAGAAATAGCTGATGCTTCTTTTGGTTCCGAGACTAAAGAACTTGGTACCATTAAGATAAGGGGCGAGGTAGTTGATCCTAAGTGTTTTTTTGGCGTCATGAATCCCGGCTATGGCAAAGTGCATAAAGATTGCGCGATACG
>JBJXDV010000284.1:0-3093 GCA_046153465.1 Chitinophagaceae bacterium | reverse complement strand
GTTAAAATCCATCCGGCCTGTGTATGACGATGGTAAGATTGTATACGAAGACCTGATGAAACAGATTGATAGTGGTATGTTGCTGATCAAAAATGCGAATAAGGATGCCAGTTTTAATATTGCTAATGCAGATATTATGTTTTATAGTGATAAGACAAAGTGGGCAAAATTTGGTAATACTTTAAAATTGCGCTTACTGATGCATCAGGCCAATCGTTCAGACAGGGCTGCTTATATTACCGCTGAAATGGCTAAAATTGCATCGGAAGGTTCTGGCTTTCTTGGAAGCGGAGAGGATGCTTCGGTAAATCCGGGATTTCAAAGTGATAAGCCAAATGCGTATTATGCAAATTTTGGGTTCACACAAACAGGGACTCCTGCCACCGATTTCTGGAGAGCAAATGTGATTATGACTGATTTTTTGAAAATCGATCTTGATCCGCGCTTAGGCTATTTTTATAAACCTGTAGTTACTGCAAAAGGATCGAATGCAGAAGCGTTTACCCAATTGCCTCCCGATAATTATCGTGGTAATAAATATGGTTTAAGTATTAATAACGTTCAGTTTCCTGCACATACAGCCAACTTCGTATCTCAAGTTGGTGGTATTTCCACTGCCGATGCTGGATCTGCTTCTTCACCTGGTCTTGTTAAAGGTTATGCACAACCGATTTGGTTATTAACCTCAGTTGAAAGTTTATTCCTCCAAGCAGAAGCAGTTCAACGTGGGTTCCTTACGGGTAACCCTGATCTTGCATATCAGGCGGCGGTTAAAGAATCTTTTCGCTGGTTAAAAGTTACTTCAGCGGATGCTACCTTTAATACTTGGTATAGCGATGCGGTAACAAACCTGAAAACGAAAATCAGTTATGCCGCGGCAACGGATAAATTGAAACTGATAGCTTATCAAAAATATATGGCTATGAATGGAACAACCTATCTGGAAGTTTGGACAGACTACCGGAGAAACGGTAACTATCCGGTTATTCCATTATCAGTTAACCCGGGCCGTACATCAGCTACTATTCCTTATCGACTATTATTTCCTCAAAGAGAAATTGATCTGAATACTGCAAATGTTCCAACGATTGGAAGAAATTCAGGCGATCAGTTTACCGGTAAAATATGGTGGATGCCTTAATGATTTTTGTTAAACAAATAACTTTTATAAAATTTAGAATATGAGAAATTTTTTTAAGATTAGTTTGGTTGCCGGTATCACTGCCATGCTTTTTACAGCATGTTTGAAGGATACCCCTACCACTGATTATTCGGATACGAGTATTAAGCCAATTGTATTAATACCAAACGGTAATTTCCCTTCTACTCAAGAAGCGGCTATTGTTACTTTTGAAGTGTCTACAACTCCCGAAGAAGTAAAATTATATGCTCGTGTATCCTGGAGTAAACCTTTGGGTAAGGCAATCGATGTCACTTTTGTTAAGAAGCCCTCGTTGATTACCGAGTTTAATACGAAGTTTGGAACCAGCTATGCAGAGATGAATGCAGATGCTTATTCGATTCCAACGTATAAGGTTACCATTGCTGCTGACCAAAATGAAGCTTATATACCTGTAAAAATATTTACGGATAAAGTAAGTTTGACCCAGGCGAATATGCTTGCATTTTCAATTTCTGATGCTTCTGGTGAAACAATCTCAAGTAATTTTCAAAACATTGTTCTTCCGATTGGTGTAAAGAATAAATATGATGGCGTGTATGCTTTAAGAAGTAAGTCTGTGGGTTGGGGTGCATATGGCATAGCTGATGGAGCTACTTTTTCATACCCTGCTCCTGGTATTGGATTAGTTACTGCAGGTGCCAGTAGTGTGTCTACTATTGCCTATAATTTTGGGTGGAATTTGCTTTATGCATTTACAGCATCTGGAAGCTCTACTGGTTTTGGTGCTACTACCCCAAGATTTATTTTTGATGGAGCTAATAACTTAACATCCGTTGTAAATACCACACCCGATGATGGAAGAGGGCGAGTTTTGCTTCTAAATCCAGCGGTAACCGACAGCCGATTCGACCCTGCTACCAAAAAAATCTATGCTGCGTTTATTATGAAGCAGAATGGAAGACCTGACCAGTTCCGTTATGATACTTTAACCAGAACCGGAGCAAGATAAATTTTCATTGCACAATCAGAAAAACGAGAAGCCTTTTTTTGATTGATTATATATAATACACTACTGAAAGGCAGCCTTTTTAAAAGGCAGCCTTTTTGTTTTATTTAACGCACTTTTTCAACATCATTCCCTGCAAAACGTACCTTTAGTAAAATTTAAAAGCATGAAAAAAATTCTCCTTGGAATCATAGTTTTTGTTGCCGCACAACACAGCCATGCACAAGGGAGGATATATGCTTCCCTGGATGATATTTATCGTGATTTTATGTTACAGTCTCATACGCAGTTTAATAAAAGCGTGTTGAACGATTTTCAGGGCCTTGGTGGTGCCAACCGCTTTATGAGTAGTCAATGGCTGCAGGGTGCAGCTACCAATAATTTTGAAGCTTCTATTTCTGGCAATTACTTATTTAACTATGATTTTATGGGTCATGAGTTGCATGCAAAATGGAAAGACACCTGTATCATTGTAAATACCAGTTATGTAAAAAGATTTTTTCTGGTTGATAATAACAAGAGCCACTTTTTTGTGAAATGCCAGGCATTAGATGGTCCTGGACAATACTTTTTTGAATCACTTGCTTTCGATCAGGATTCAAACGACAGTGCTAAGGTGCAATTATTGAAATTGCGAAAAATAAAATCGATTAAAACAAACAAGAATGATTACCTCGCTAATTTTAGCGGCGATTATAGCGATACGTTTGATGAAAAATTAGAGTATTATTTAGTGCTGCCTGATCAGACTTATTCGAAAGTTAAACTCAATAAGAGGTCCTTAGCCGACGCATTAGAAAAATATAAAACTAAAGCAGATGCTTTTCTTAAAGATAATAATGTGGCAGACGAAGACAATGCCGCAGCGCTAATACGATACGTTAATAAATAATATGGCTTTTTATTTTAAGTTTCACATTATTGTTTCCTTACTAAATTCAACAGGCTAAAAGAGCTACTCAAT
>JBJXDV010000283.1:0-3096 GCA_046153465.1 Chitinophagaceae bacterium | reverse complement strand
ATTGCAACGGCGATTTAAAATGAATAGTGCTAAATCCGAGTTGCTTTGCCGGGTACAGGTTACGGATATTGTCATCAATATAAATAGCTGTAGTTGGATTTATTGTAAAGCGTTTAATAAGTTTTTCATAGATATCGAGAAAGGGTTTTCTTGTTTTTTCTTCGCCCGAAACAAGTCGGCCATCAAACCAATGTAAAAACGCATACCGTTCTAAAGCAATAGGAAATGTTTCGGCACTCCAGTTTGTAAGTGCATAGGTTTTATAGTGTGAACTTTCTTTTATTTCCTTAAAAATTTCTACACTCTCGTGAATGGGCCCGCCAAGCATTTCTTCCCATCGGTCGTAAAAGGCACGTATATTATTTTCGTGCGAAGGAAATTGTTTTATTAGTAATGCTGTTCCTTCTTTTAACGTTCGCCCTGCATCCTGCTCTTCGTTCCATTCACTTGTGCAAATATTTTTATAGAACCATTGCATCTCTTCATCCGTAGAAAATATCTTTTTAAAAACATAATCAGGGTTCCAATCTACCAGTACGCCTCCCAAATCGAAAACAATTGTATTTATGTTCGTCATAAAGCAAAGATAGTTTCAATAGCCTAAAGTGTTTGTAACAATGCTTTTACTTTTGATTCAATAAAATCACGAACACTATTAAATTCTTCGGTCTCCATATGCTTTGGATCCTTAATTTCCCAATCAATAAATTGTTTCGCTGGCATCCATGGACAGGCATCTCCACATCCCATTGTTACTACTGCATCAAATGGCGCGAATTGTTCTACTTCTTTTAGTGATTTACTATCGTGTTTGCTTAAATCATAGCCCAATTCCTTCATTGCCGCAATTGCTTTGGGATTCACAATACCAGATGGCTTTGATCCGGCGCTGTACGCTTCGATCGATTTTCCTCCATGAATGATTGCAAAGGCCTGGCTCATTTGACTTCGGTTACTGTTTTCCACGCAAACAAAGAGTATTTTCTTTTTCATCTCAGCTTTCTATTTTTTAACGGGTGTCTCCTTTTCATTCTGTTAAACGCCTACCAATTTGCTCCGTCGTTCCATCATAACCGTTGTTCGCCAGGTTCCGTTAAGTTGCGCTATTCGTTCGCGGTAGCCAATAACTCTAAAACCACATTGTTCATGCAGGTGAATGCTGGCGCGGTTTTCTTCATGTATTACGCTTAATAGGGTCCATATTCCATTGCCCTCACTTTCTTCAATTAATTTGTTCAATAATTGTTTGCCGATTCCTTTACCCTGGTGATTTTTGTGTACATAAATGGTTACCTCTGCAACACCTGCATAACATTCCCTGGAAGAAACCGCACCTAGAGCTGCCCAACCTAATACTTGTGCATTTTCGATAGCCACCAACCTTGAATGAGCCAAAAACTTTTCGTTCACTTTATCCCAGCCCGGTACGCTTGTTTCAAATGTTGCATTTCCGGTATCAATGCCATGCTGATAGATTTCAAGAATAGCTGATTCATAAGAAATATTCCAGAAGGTGATTTGCATAATTCAAACTTACGTTATTTCTTTTTTCATAAGTATGGCAGAAGAAGGGCATAAATGCGTGAATTCGCTGGATTGTGATATGTCCTCCGGCGCCTCTTCTCTGCGTATGTATTGAAATCCCCTTTTTTGGAAAAACTCAGCAGCTGTTTCGGTAAAAAGAAAGACCTCTTTCAAACCAAGTGTTTTCGCATATCCCAACAGCTTAGTTACCAGCAAGGTTGCAATTCCTTTGTTTCGGTGTAACGGACTTGTTGCCATACTTCGAAGTAAACCACTATCGCCATATATTTCTAACCCAATTAGTCCTTGCAATTTATCTGCCTCTCTCACTACAAAAAAATGGGTGAGATTTTTATCGATGTCAGTATGCGGAAGCTTCTGGCTCTCCAATAATTTAATTGCATCCCCATGGTCGCTTGCGCTGGCTTTATTTGCGTTGATTGAGTATTCCATAAAAATTTATTCCAGGCTCGTGTTAACAACATCCACTTCCGGGTTCACAACAGCTTCGATCATCCTTAGCAGGCTTTTCCGCATACACAGTAATACTCAGAATTTTTGTACGACTATTTTTATACTCGTCCATTTCTTTTGGGGAAAGATAATCGGCTAAAATTTCGGGTGGTAAAATAATTACTTTTTCTTTTTGAATAACCGGTTTGCCAAATCCTGCCTCCTTGATAATCTGCAAATATTCATCTTTTGTAATAGCACCAGCTACACAACCTGCATACAGTTCAGCTACCTGCTTCCATTTAGCCGGCAGCGCTCCTTCTAAAACAATATCCGAAATAGAAAAATGCCCGCCCGGCTTTAATACCCGGTACATTTCGCTAAACGCCTTATGCTTATTGGGTACAAGATTAAGTACACAATTACTAACAATGACATCTACATGATTTGCAGTTATGGGCATGCTTTCAATATCACCTTGCCGAAACTCCACATTATTGAAAGATAATTTTTCTGCGTTGGCTCTGGCAAGATCAATCATTTTACCAGTAAAATCAATGCCAATTAATTTTCCGGTATCACCTACAATATTTCGTGCAATAAAAATATCATTCCCAGCTCCGCTTCCTAAATCAAGTACGGTATCTCCTTTTTTCATTTTTGCAAATTCTGTTGGAAGCCCGCAACCTAGGCCCAGATCGGCCTCCGGGTTATACCCTTCCAGAGAAGAGTAGTCGTCCGCCATAATATTAAAAACATCTTTATCGCAGCATCCGGTTGCTCCGCAACAAGAAGAAAGGTTTTGTTTTCTTGGTTGATTGGCAATAGCACCATACATTTCTTTTACTGTTGCTTTTAATTCTTGTTCGTTTTTCATAATTATACTATTATATGATTTAGAAAATAGAAGTGCTCAATTGCACCCCAGGTTTAATTTGGTGATGTTCTTTTTCCCTAACGTCAATAGCTAGCAGCATTTTGCATTCGTTTCTTTTAGTTTTAGGAATAATGTGGTGAAATCTGCATTAAACTTTTCAACTATTTTCCAGTTGATGCAATAACAACTGCGCGGACCATCGATTGCTCCATCAATTAACCCTGCATTTAAAAGCTCTTTCA
>JBJXDV010000282.1:0-8346 GCA_046153465.1 Chitinophagaceae bacterium | reverse complement strand
ACCGATAAAATTGGTTCCATGTATTTTACCAAAGAAGCCTATGATAAATTATATCCAGGATATGGAAGCAGTTATATAAATTTTTATGGAGGAGCCGGTTTTTTGTTTGAACAGGCGAGTTCACGAGGACATGTTCAGGAAACAACTACGATTCCACTAACGTTTGCTTTTACCATTCGTAACCAGTTTACCGCATCCCTTACTACCATTAGAGCATCGTTGGCCGAGAAAAAGAATTTATTGAAACTGCGTTCTTTATTTTATCGGTCGGCTAAAGAACAGGCAGCGAAAGCAACTATCAAAGGATATGTATTTGGCGATGTATATGATGAAACCCGTACAAGAGCTTTTGTAGAGATGCTATTGCTCCACGAAATTGAAGTATATGAAACACCGAATACCGTTTTGGCCGACGGCAAAAAATTTGATGCAGCGAAAACTTATTATGTGCCTTGCGACCAGGATAACTATATAATGGTACGTTCTGTTTTTGAAAAACAGATTTCCTATATCGATAGTTCTTTTTACGACGCATCAGCCTGGAGTTTAATTCATGCCTATAATCTACCCTATGCAGAATTGAAAACAACAATTACAAAAGGAAAAAAAATTCTCCAACTACCAGCAAGGGAACCAGCGCCCATTGAACGTAGCAAATATGCTTACCTGTTAGATGCAAGAGATTATAATATTCACCAGGCAATTTATCATTTGCAGGAAGGAGGGGCCATTGTACAAGCTGCTTTCCGACCATTTGGAGTAAAAATGGATGGCGATTATACTAGTTTTGGATATGGAACGGTTGTGCTTCCGGTAAACCTGCAGCTCCTTTCGCCTGATTCATTATTCAATTTGGTTAAAGAAGTAAATATGTTAACAGGCATTACTGTTTATCCATTATATACAGGATATAGCCAAATCGGGATTGATATGGGCAGCGCCTATATACGTACACTTCAACAGCCTAAAGTAGCTATGTTCGTTGGAACGGGAGTTGCGGCCACTGAAGCA
Source organism: Chitinophagaceae bacterium (assembly GCA_046153465.1). Taxonomy (GTDB): domain Bacteria; phylum Bacteroidota; class Bacteroidia; order Chitinophagales; family Chitinophagaceae; genus Endoryza. The sequence continues at coordinate 7,335 of JBJXDV010000282.1, read as the reverse complement.
GGAGAGATTTGGCACCTGCTTGATCAGCGACTGCAGATGCCCGTTACCAAACTCGATTTATTGAATCTTACCCGGGCTAACCTCAACCGATACAATACTATTATTATGGTATCTGGCAGTTATGGATCGATAGACAAAGCCGGCACCGATAAAATAAAATCATGGGTACAGAATGGCAATACACTTATTACCATTAAGAGTGGATCTGAATGGGCCATTCGAAATGGTTTTACAAAAGAAAAATTAATAAGTGCAGACAGTACCAAAGGAACTGCAGTTCGTAAAGATTTTGACATGGCCGTTCATATTGAAGGAGCCAAAGCAATGGGCGGTTCAATTTTTAGGGTTGATTTAGACACCACACATCCAATTGGATTTGGATTTTCCAATAGAACGGTTTCGGTATATCGTAATGGACTAACTTTTTTGCAACCAAGCACCAATCCTTATAGTACGGTTGCACAATACACTGCCGACCCATTGGTGGGGGGATATGTTCACCCTTCTGTTTTAAGGAAGATAAAAAATTCCGCAGCAATTGTTGTAGCAACAGAGGGGACTGGCCGTGTTATTTTGTTTTCTGATAATCCTAATTTTCGCGGCACCTGGTATGGCACGAACAAACTTTTTTTGAATGCATTATTTTATGGAAGTACTATGAATGTTCCGGCAGTCGCGGAGTAAAGGTTAGCCTGCGGCAATCTGTTAAAATACTTTTTGGTGAATTGCCCCGATCTTTAAGAATTGCCCCAATCTTAGATAAGTTGTTCTGAATATTTTTGAGTTATCCTGATCTTTAGATGACTTGCCCCGATCTTTAGATTAAGTTGTTCTGAATATTTTTGAATTATCATGATTTTTAGATGACTTGCCCCGATCTTTAGTTGACTTGCCCCGATCTTTAGATCGGGGAAAAGAATTATTTCTCTTTCTTTAATAATCTATCAAACCAAAAAGTTCCCAATGGAATAAAAGCAGCAATCGTTGCAAGTGCAAACCATTGAATATTTTTATTGCGATCTGTTCGTACAATCCATGCAAGTATTAAAAAAGTTACAAATAAAACACCATGCAGCCAGCCAACAATTTTTACAGCCATAGGAAAGTTGAAAAAATATTTCAAGGGCATTGCTATGAATAGTAACACCAGAAATGATATTCCTTCTGCAATTCCGGCCTTTCTTAACCTTGATAATTTGTTCATTTGTTTAGGCAACCAATAAGCGCAATACTACGCTGGGTTAATAATCAATAACCTGCTCTTCTATTATTTCGGGAAGCTTTCTCCATTCATATTGCTGGTTACGTAATTGAGATTCAAATCCTCCTTCTTTTATCGCTTCCTGAATACTTTTATAGGTAAAACGATGGGGGGCACCTGCAGCACTCACCACATTTTCTTCCAGCATAATACTTCCAAAATCATTTGCTCCTCCATGTAAACAAATTTGCGCAGTTTGTTTACCAACAGTTAACCAGGAGGCCTGTATGTTTTTTACATTGGGCAGCATGATGCGGCTGATCGCAATCATTCGAATATATTCTTCAGGAGTAGTAAGGTTATGAATGCCGCGTATGCGTGCCAGTAAGGTATCTGCATCCTGAAAAGTCCAGGGAATAAAGGCTAAAAATCCTTTCGCATGTTCGGGTTTACGGCTTTGTACTTCGCGGAGTTTTATTAAATGTTCAAAACGTTCTTCAATGGTTTCTACATGACCAAACATCATGGTAGCTGAAGTCGTGATATCAAGTTTGTGTGCCTCCTGCATAATATCGAGCCATTCCTGCGCGCCGCATTTTCCTTTAGAAATCAGTCTTCGTACACGATCTACCAAAATCTCTGCACCCGCACCAGGCAGGCTGTCCATTCCTGCTTTTTTTAATTCGGTTAATACTTCCCGGTGCGTTGATTTTTCCAGTTTTGTAATATGAGCCACTTCAGGCGGCCCCAACGTATGAAGTTTTATGGAGGGATACAATTCTTTTAATTGCTTAAAAAGATCTGTATAAAATTGAAGACCAAGTGCCGGATGATGGCCACCCTGCAATAACAATTGATCACCACCCCAACGGATAGTTTCTTCTATTTTCTTCTTATAAGTTGCGACATCAGTGATATATGCATCTGCATGACCGGGAATGCGATAAAAATTACAAAACTTACAATTAGCAATGCATACGTTAGTAGTATTTACATTGCGATCGATTTGCCAGGTTACTTTACCATGCGGTACCTGCTTTTTACGCAACTCATCGGCTACAAACATTAAATCTGCAAGAGGGGCTTGTTGGTACAAATACACCCCTTCTTCCAAAGAAAGAAATTCGAATTGTAGGGCACGGTGATAAAGTTGCTGCAGGTCCATAAAAACAATTGAATGGCAAAAGTACTAAAGGATTTGATGGGAATATCCGTTGTTTAATTTATATAAGGGGCAACTTTCTAATAATAAATAATCTAATTTACAGAAGAGAAAAGAGCAGCATTAACACTATTAAAGCTGTCTCTTCCATAACTGAATGGACGTTCAACTGCTTGCTATGTTTAAAAGGGCCCGGATACTGATTATTTACTTATTGCTTAGTAATAGTATACAAGCACAAGAGGAATTTGTTGCCCCGCCCTCAAAATTAATTACCAGTTTTCCTTTCCGATTACTCACTGGCGGAATCATAACCTTAAAGGCACGCGTTAGTAATTTTACCGACACGCTTAATTTTATTCTTGACACTGGAAGCGGTGGCATTTCTTTGGATTCGTTAACGACAGACCGTTTGAAACTAAAAACAGAAATGAGCGATCGAACGATCAGGGGTATTGCGGGTATTAAACAAGTTCGGTTTGCGTATAATCAAAAACTACACTTATCAGGCTTAACCACGGATAGCCTTAATTTTCATATTAACGATTATGAAGTATTAACGAGTTCGTATGGCGAAAAAATTGATGGCATTATTGGTTATTCTTTTTTATCAAGATATATAGTGAAAATTGATTATGACAGTTCTGTTATGTATATATATTCTAAAGGAACGATGCGATACCCCCGTGGTGGCTTTTTGATTAAGCCATTGCTTATTAATTTACCAGTTATAAGTACAGCAATTAAAGATGAACGTGAGGTTATAAACAGGTATTATTTTGATACCGGCGCCGGAATGTGCCTGTTACTTTCAAGCGATTTTGTAAAAGATAGTGCTTTTGTTAATCCGCGGCGTAAATGGCAGGCAACACAGGCTGAAGGATTGGGAGGTAAAGCACCGATGAAACAAGGAGTTTTGAAACAGATAAAATTAGGACCCTATAAATTTAAAAATGTGCCTACCTATATTTTTGAAGACGAATACAATGTTACTTCCTATCCCTACCTCGGCGGATTAATTGGTAACGACCTGTTGCGTAGATTTAATCTCATCATTAACTACGATCGGCGTGATTTATACCTGATGCCGAATTCACATTTGCGTGACCCCTTCGATTATTCCTATACAGGTTTAGGAATGTATGTGATTGATGGAGAAATCCGGGTTATTGATGTGATGCCCAACTCTCCGGCTGAATCGGCCGGTTTTCAGCAGGGTGATGTGGTGCTTGCCGTTGAAAATAACTTTACAAATAATATCCAGGCATATAAAACATTACTGCAAAACCCGGGAGAAAAATTAAGAATACTGGTATTACGCGAAGATGGCCCCATTATGCTTACCCTTAAAGTAAAAAGCATTCTCTGATGATGATGTGAATAGTCAATAGTCTATATCGCGCCGCAAGTTAACCATTCACTATTCACAACTCACATTTCACCTTTTCCCCAAACTTGTCGTTATTTTTGCGGTTCTTTATAAAAACAGGTAATGATTCACTTAGAAAAATTTACGTTAAGTAATGGATTAAGAGTAGTTGTACACGAAGATCATTCAACTCCAATGGCGGTTGTAAATGTTTTGTACGACGCGGGTGCGAAAGATGAAGATCCGGCTAAAACCGGCTTTGCTCATTTGTTTGAACACCTTATGTTTGGCGGCTCGGTAAATATCCCCGACTTTGAAACACCTCTGCAAATGGCAGGAGGAGAAAATAATGCTTATACCAGTAACGATCTTACCAATTATTATATTCAATTACCGGCTGAAAATATTGAAACAGCCTTTTGGCTTGAAAGTGATCGTATGTTATCACTTGCCTTCAGCGAAAAGAGCCTGGATGTACAACGCAAAGTAGTATGCGAAGAGTTTAAAGAACATTATATCAATAAGCCTTATGGAGACGTATGGTCGCATATGCTTCAAATGGCCTACCAGGTTCATCCCTATCAATGGCAAACAATTGGTAAGGAATTAGCTCATATAGAAAATGCTTCCTTAAAAGATGTTAAAGCTTTTTTCTTTAAACATTACAGACCTGTAAATGCGATATTAGTAGTTGCCGGACATATCATTGCCGACGATATTAAACGGTTGGCAGAAAAATGGTTTGGCGATATCCCGGCTGGTGAAAAGTATATTCGAAATATTCCTGCCGAACCAACGCAAACGGCTCCACGTAAAAAGGAAGTGAAAGCTCCGGTTCCATTAGACGCACTGTACAAATGCTGGCATATGGATAACCGCCTTAGCAAAGGATATTATGTTGCAGATCTTATCACGGAGGTTTTGGGAGGAGGCGGGTCAAGTAGATTGTACCAGGCACTGGTGAAGGAAAAAAAATTATTCAGTAATATTGAATGTCATCATTTCGGTTCTGTTGATGCCGGGCTGTTGGCCATTGAAGGAAAACTGGTAAAAGGAATAAAAATGGAAGAAGCAGATAAAGCAATAGAAGAGGAGCTGGAAAAATTAATGAAAGATGGAATAAGTGAGAAAGAACTTACGAAGATTAAAAATAAAACGGAAGCCGCGATAGCTTTTGAAGATATGAGTGTAATGACGAGGGCCAATAGTATCGCCTTTTATGAATTGTTGGGTGATGCGGGGTTGTTTAATAGTGATCGCGATAAATATTTTGCCATTACAGCAGACGATGTGTTGAATTACAGCCGTAAAATATTTGATGTAAGCAACTCCAATACCTTATACTATTATAGTACAAATTAGCAGTATTGCACGAAAGGCAAAATCCTTTTTAGTGAGAACACATGTTGTGTAAAGCGACTAAACGATAAGATAATGAAGTACTAAATTCAATGGGAAACGTTTCGTTAATTTCAACCCGCAAAATAAAATGAGTAATAAGTTCGATACTACCGGAGATAAACACCCCAAACAGGAATTTCAGGTTGAAAGAATTGCTTTTTTCAGCGATGCTGTTTTTGCCATAGCTATTACGCTTTTGATTATTGAATTTCGCCCGCCGCATGTAACTAAAGAAAGTACCTATGAAGAGATATGGTCGGAAGTGTTGCATATGAAATTTAAATTAGGCGCATTGCTGGTAAGCTTTGCGCTTATTGTTAACTACTGGATTAAGCATCATACCTTATTTAAACATATTCATAATTATAACCCGGCAATTGTAAAATCAAATATGTGGTTATTGTTGCCAGTAATTTTTTTTCCGTTTACAACTTCTTTTTTATATGAGAGCCTCGAATCAAATGAGGAAGTGCTTAAAATCCCTTACCGTCTTTTTATATTAAATAATGTGCTGGCCAGCGCAGCCACCTGCTATCTTTATTATCTCGCCACTAAAAAATATAAACATTGTTCTTATGAGTTAAACGTCGAAGAAAAATGGACCTACGAAAGGGAATTGCTGGTAATGGCGGTTTCTTTTTTAATTGTCTTTTTATTGAGTTTTATTTCCATTCAATTTTCTGTGGTTGGATTAATTCCATTTCTTTTGCTTAAAGGGTACCATAAATTTTTTAAAACAAATTGATCAATAAAATACATGAATTACAGAAAGAAAGCGCCTGTGATTAAAGAGCCTGTTGAATTTGACATTAAACTACCGCCTTGCGAAAAAATAACTCTTTCTAATGGCATAGAAGTGTATTCTGTAAACCTGGGAACCGAAGAGGTTGTTATGGTAAACTGGGTATTTTCGGCGGGGAATTGGTTCGAAGAAAAAAAGGCCGTAGCATCTGCCACTAATTATTTGCTGAAGAATGGTACCTCTCAAAAATCTGCTTTTCAGTTAAACGAGCATTTTGAATACTATGGTTCTTATCTAACCAGAACCTGCCATAGCGAAACTGCAGAAATTGTTCTTCATTGCCTGAATAAACACATCGAAACTGTTTTACCGGTAGTTGCAGAAATGATTACAGATTCAATTTTTGCTGAAGAAGAACTTGCTACCTATTGTCAGAATACGCAACAACGATTGAAAGTAGGATTACAGAAAAGTGATTTTGTCGCGGGCCGTTTAATTGATTCATTCTTGTTTGGAGAAAATCATCCGTATGGTACCTATAATAACCTTGAAGACTATGCGGCGCTTCAACGAAGTGATCTTGTTTCGTTTTATAATCAGTTTTATAAAAATGGAAGATGCATCATTTTTGTTGCGGGTAAAATTCCGGCAAATTTAATGAAGCAGCTGGAAAATAGTTTTGGAAATTTACCTTTGCGGTCACATAGGGCACCTGAAAAGGAAGTACTGCATAATCTTCAACCCAACGCACAGAAAAAACATTTCATTACCAACGACCCTAACGGTGTACAGGCAGCTATAAGAATTGTGCGCCCTTTTCCTAACCGGCATCATCCCGATTTTCAAAAGGCTATGATGCTGAACAATGTGTTTGGTGGTTTTTTTGGTTCAAGACTTTCAACAAATATTCGGGAAGATAAAGGGTATACTTATGGAATTTACAGTTACCTGATGGGCCAGGTAAAAGAAAGTGGCTGGATGATAAGTACCGAAGCAGGAAGAGAAGTATGCCAGGCCACCATTGATGAAGTATATAAAGAGATGGAATTACTGAGAAACGAACCGGTAGACGATGAGGAATTACAAATGATCCGGAATTATATGATCGGCACGGTATTGGGCGATCTTGATGGCCCGTTCCAGGTTATGGCGCGATGGAAAAGTTTATTACTAAATGGATTTGATGAACATTATTTTTACAAAGCGATTGAAATTATTAAAACAGTTAAGCCCGAAGAGCTACAACAAATTGCCAATAAATACCTGCATCCGGAAGCATTTTATGAATTGGTAGTGGTTTAATACGGAGTGTGCGTTTGCTTATTTATGTTTATTGTTTATAGTTTGTGATTCGTTTGGCTATTTCGTTAAGTTATAACAAACCCGATATAACTATATTAAAGTATTCGAATGATACATTTTGAGATTTTGTGTTGCCATTTGCACCGGAAGAGCTACTG
>JBJXDV010000281.1:0-2601 GCA_046153465.1 Chitinophagaceae bacterium | reverse complement strand
TGCTGGATTCACCTGCTGTTTCCGTACAAACAGACTCCAACGGTTATTTCTTTTTTAATAATGTCCGTATAGGAAGGCATAGTTTCCAATTTACCATGATTGGTTTTGAAACCCAAACGCTTTTTTCAATTGAAGTAATTGCCGGTAAGACTAAAGAACTGAATATAGAATTGAAAGAAAATTTTCACTCTTTAAAGGAAGTTATTGTAAAAGGCCGAAGAACCCGTACTTCTCCTGTTAATGAATTTGCTTCCGTAAGTACCCGTTCATTTTCCGTAGATGAAATGAGGCGATACTCAACATCTGTTGCCGACCCTGCACGGATGGTAATGAATTTTCCTGGTGTTTCTAGTAATGGCGATAACAATAATAGCCTTGTGGTAAGGGGGAACTCTCCAAAAGGCATGTTATGGCGATTGGAAGGTATTGAAATTCCCAACCCCAATCACTTTAGTTCCTTAGGTAATTCCGGAGGCTCTATCAGTATGCTTAATGCAAATACATTGGGCAATTCTGATTTTTATACAGGAGCTTTTGTTCCTGAAATAGGAAATGCTTTATCCGGTGCATTTGACTTATACCTTAGAAACGGAAATACCAACCGCTATGAACATACTGTCCAGTTAAGCACATTGGGTGCAGAAGTTGCAACAGAAGGCCCTTTTGAAAAAGGTAAACAAGGTTCTTACCTGTTAAGCTACCGATATTCAACATTTGGAATCATTCGCAATTATATTAATTTGGGTTCATCTATTCCCGGTTACCAGGATTTGTCTTTTAAAATTAATCTGCCTACAAAAAAAACAGGTACATTTTCCCTGTTTGGTTTAGGTGGTCTTACCAAAGAAAGTAAGCAGGCTATCGCAGATAGTACAGCATGGACTGCAGGTAATGACAATGTTTCCTTTACAACCAAAACATTTACCGGTGTTACAGGAATATCTCACCAGTATTTTTTTAACAGCAGGGCATATATTAAAACAATCATTTCTGCTTCTTATGAAAAAACATCTGATAATGTTGACACACTTAATCCGTTTAATTTTTATAAGCATAAACTTATTGAGAAAACGGCCTTTCTTGATAAGGCAATCCGGATTTCCATTTTCTATAATCAAAAGATTAACGCCAACAATTCTTTCCGTACCGGCATTGCTGCCCAACAGTTGAACTACGATTTAAATTACAGGTATTACGATAAAGACAGTGCCATTTGGAAAAATATTTTAGAGGGAGCCGGTAATACATGGTTTTATCAGGGCTATATACAATGGAAAGTAAAATTCTCAAAACGGATTACAGCTATAACTGGAATTCATGCATCCTATTTTGCACTTACTGCTAAATCAAGTATTGAACCAAGAGTTTCACTGGTTTATGCCATGACTAAAACAACACTGACTTTTGCAGCAGGTTTGCACAGTAAGCCCGAGCATATTTCAACTTATCTTTTTCAGAATATAAATTTGGGGCAACAGCTTACTTATCCAAATAAAAATCTTGATTTGCTAAGAGCTTTCCATATGGTTGCAGGTGTTGAAAAAAAATTCTTTCACAATTACAAATTCAAGGTAGAGTTGTATCTGCAAAAACTTTACAGCATCCCTGTAGAAAGTGATACAGCAAGTGGCTTCTCTATCCTGAATGCAGACAATGTATTTTCACTGCTTGAAACTGCAAAGCCATTGGTAAGCAAAGGTAAGGGAACAAATTATGGTATTGACATAAGCATGGAACACCCTTTACGCAATGGCTATTTTGTGGTTGCCACTGCATCTTTATTTAAATCAACTTACACCAATTTTAAAAACAAAACCTATAACACCCATTTCAACAGGGGCTATCAGTTAAATATCATAGCCGGTAAAGAATATAAAATAAATAAAACAGGTCGACAAGTGATTGGCCTGAATGGAAAATTGCTGTATAGCGGTGGCGTCCGTGAATCTTTAATTGATATTAATAAATCAATTATCACAGGAAGAACAGAATATGTACTGGGCAAGTATTTTACTCAACAAGTGCCTGCATACTTCAGGACTGATGCAAGCATGTATTTTAAATTCAACAGAAAAAAGGCGACGCATACTTTGGAAATAGCCGTTCAAAACCTGACTAACAGAAAAAATTATGCATTTTCGTATTTCAACATTGATACGAGAACCATAAACAATACAACACAATTAGGATTGATTCCCAATTTGAGTTACCGGATAGATTTTCACTGGTAAAAGAATATGTGAGTCCGTTATCTTAAAAATTGATTCTTATGAAATTTACATTATTTACAGTATTGTTCCTTATTGGCAACTGTAACTCAAAAAATGCAGTGAAGGAAACTAGTTATGATAAATACACCTGGAAACAAGTGCTCTCTTTTGGTAATGGGAGTTTTCAGGAAAAGTGGAAGCCTGGAACTTTCCCGCTGGCATTAATTCCTTTACTTGATACTAATAACCAATTATGGATGCCCGGTCAGAAAGCAATATGGGAGTCTGCCGATGGCGTGAATTGGCAAAAACATGGCAAGGCTGATTGGGGTGAACGAATAAGTATGGCGCATGTTTATTTTAATGACACTTTGTGGATGTTTGGAGGCAT
>JBJXDV010000280.1:0-3061 GCA_046153465.1 Chitinophagaceae bacterium | reverse complement strand
CGGCTTCCTGATACTTAATATCGCCTAACCATTTTGCAGACTGTGCTCTTATCTCTGCATCACTATCGGATAATAAGGGCATTAACGAAAGGCCGTATTTTTTTTGCTGCCTTGTTAACTGAGCCATTCCCCAAATTCCATGAACCCTTGCTAGTTGATTATTTGTTTGTTTCATGGAACCAAGCAATTGCTCGTATCCTTTTTCGCCCCGCTTTACTAATTCAAACTGTGCTTTTAACCGAACCCGCATATCCGGGTTTTTTAATAGTTCAGCAAGCTCTATGTCGGAATTTTTTGTAAAATCTGACGCCAGCAATTGCTTTGTTTTGATGCGTAGGGGGGAGGCCGGGGTTTCTTTAGTATCTAACTTCCATATACGACCGAAATTATGGGTTTCCCAGCCCTCTATCCAATCCGCTGTGTACAAAGCACCGTCGGGGCCAAAGTCTAATCCCGTAGGCAATATACCTCCAACTATTTTTTTATGTTCACCTAATTCAAAGCTTGCTCCTTTGTTAGTTAACTTGAAAGCGTGGATACCGGAATTATTCGGACTTCCAACAAACTCCGCTACAAAAAACGTTTTATAGTATTCGGGTCCTAATGCCGTACCAGGATTATAAACAAAACCTGCGGGGCCACTAACGAAATTACTGATACAGGGTGTAATATAGGCTGCCTGTCCTTCGAATCGCGGCAGGTACATTTTTTCGTCCATCCAAACTTTATATAAATTATTTTTTGCATCACGGTATTTACCATACTGCCAATTGCTGCGCCATCCTGCATCCGACCCATTAACAATATATACTAATCTTTCTCTTTCTCCCGCATGATCGCCATCGTTATCTTCACTAATCAGATTACCATATTCATCAAATGCAAATTCATGAGTGTTACGTAGACCGGCAGCAAAAATTTCAAAATCGGAACCATCAGGATTGGCTCTGGCTATTACTCCACTATTTGCGTGATTCCATACCTCGCCGTCCTGGCCCTTACCATTGAAACCAATATCACCAATTTGCCAATATATTTTTCCATCCGGCCCCATTTCAATGCCCGACATTCCATGCCCTCCAAAACCGATATGAATACCATATCCATTTGAGATAGATGTTTTTTCATCGGCAATACCATCTCCATTTTTATCTTTCATTCGCCACAGATCGGGTGCAACTGCTACATATAGGTTATCGCCCTCACTTAATACACCTCCTACCACATCCGTTACTTCATCATTGAAATCATTAACGACCAATTGCGATTGATCAGCTACACCATCTCCATTTCTATCTTCAAGTCTATAAATATTTTCTTTTTCAATGGTCATGTCTTTCCAGTCGTGCGACTTATCACCATTTAAATCTTTAAGCCATTCATTCTTCGAACTATTTTCCGGTGAAAGTTCTTTATGGAGGAAAATTCTTTTTTCTTCTACTGTTTGCAATTGAATGGACTCAATTTCCCAACTCGTATGGCCGCGGATATCGAATTCCGAATTTTTTTGCCGATTGGTGGTTGCATAATATAATTTTCCGTTGTCATCAATATCAATGGCAATGGGTGAGATCACTAATGAGTCAATACCCCAAACTGAGAGCTTTAACCCATCAGCCAATTCAGGTTTAATCATAGAATTTATTGAAGTTGCCATTTTTACGGTGAAAGTGGTATCCATCAATTTCGTTTGGAGATCACTATTCTTAACCTTATTTGTACAGGCGGCAAGCAACAAGGAAATAAAAAAAATGGATGCGGCTTTTATCGTAGTTAATCTTATTGGCAGAACTAGTTGCTGTAGCATAGTATTCGGTTAGTCTTTATAAAAAAATAAAGATACAAACTGGGAACTGTACAGCAATTATTAGAAGTTAATATTCTCCCCTGGCGAGATGTTCCGAGCAATCTTTAGGAAGAATAGGGATTATCCCGAAAGAATTTTTTTCCAATGATGGCATGCAACTTTTTTAGAATGGTAGTTTGATTAAAGCGAGTTGTAGTAGCTAAATAGTTTTATAAGATGCTCCGGGTTTTTAAAATTTGTCTTATTGTCTTTTAAAAAAAGATCCACCTTTTCCTTTTGATTCTTCAATAATTCAAGCACAAATTCTTTTTCCTTTTTTAATCGTTTTAGTTGACCATTATTAAATACATAGTATTCTTCGTAGGCATCTAATACTTTTATTGTCTCTCCGGATACGTCATTTTTTTGGGCATTTACCTTTTTCCTTACCGACTTTAGTAACTGAGTATGCCCATCTACCAATAGCTGATAAAAGTTATTTTCATTTTGATAATCGATAGCCGGATATCCTGTTCTTAACTTATAAGGAATGTTTTTACCGGCTGTTGAATCAATAAAAAAAATTTCCCTAACAAGGCCATTGGGTGTTACCATTTCAACATTATTTACGGTAACAAAATGAGCCTCCTGGCTAACTAAGTCAATCTTAACTTTAATGTTTTGAAGTTTTTTCCCCTGGCTCAATAAAACAGTTGCAAATTTCCAATCGCTAAATAAAAAGGGAGAACCCTCCACATTTTCATAGGGTGATTTGAAAGGTTGCCCATTGACGTCTAAAATCATGAGATCATTCATCCACCCATTACCGCTTCCGTCTGTCGATCTACTCGGTATGGTTTGTGAATAACCAGTAACCAATGATAATAAAAATGAAAGGCAGAATAAGAGTTTCATAGATAGAAAGAAAAAAAGCCCTGATAGCAGGGCTTTTCATTTAATTATTATTGTTTAGGATTTTTAACTGGCGCACTTCCTGCGGCAGGTGGGTTATACACCAATTCGTTATCTGGAACATCCCAATAATCAAGATAATTGTAGTTGATGGTAGCGTTTGTATTCACAACAATTGATCCATTGGGACCTGTTGGCGACAATACCGTAACTCCGGTTCTTCCACCACCGTTTGATATATCATTGATAACACCCCAGCGACGGGCATCATAAAATGAAAGTCCTCTAAATGCTAATGCAATTCTTCTTTCTTTTCTTAATTCTTCTTTTGCCTGCGCCAACGTTAATCCAGTACCACTAACA
>JBJXDV010000279.1:0-3263 GCA_046153465.1 Chitinophagaceae bacterium | reverse complement strand
TGGTTTAAAATTTTAGGCCAGGTAGTATTAGGAGTGGTGGTGGCATCAGTTCTGTTGTTTAATAAAAATACAAAAGTGTTGCGCGAGTACACAGGTGTTGTTCGAGCGGGGGATAGTTCCATTATTGTAAAAAAGTTTGATGGTAAAACTAAATACTATGTTGAAGCCAATGTGCCAATTACTTCAATTCCTTTTGTGAAAAGCCATGAGTTTAATTATTCAAAACTATTGCCCGGCGCACTACGCGGCTTTACCTGGGTGCTTTATATGCTTATTGTAGTTTTTATAATAACGGCCGTATCAAATGGTGCAAATATAACCGATGGGCTGGATGGGTTAGCAACTGGAACAAGCGCAATTATTGGTGTATGCCTTGGTGTGTTTGCTTATGCAAGTGGTAACCTTCGGTTTGCCGAGTATTTAAACATCATGTATATCCCAAATCTTGGTGAGTTATCTGTTTTTATTGGCGCATTGATGGGCGCATGTATAGGATTTCTCTGGTACAACGCCTATCCTGCACAGGTTTTTATGGGAGATACCGGAAGCTTGATGTTGGGAGGTGTGATTGCATCGCTGGCCATTATTATCCGAAAGGAATTATTGATACCAATTTTTTGCGGAGTGTTCTTAGTGGAGGTGTTAAGTGTTACGCTGCAGGTAAGTTATTTTAAATACACAAAGAAAAAGTATGGTGAAGGGCGAAGAGTTTTTTTAATGAGCCCACTTCATCATCATTATCAAAAGCTGGGTTATCATGAGGCAAAAATTGTAACCAGGTTCTGGATTGTAACCATTCTTTGTGTGGCTTTTGCGATAGTGACGCTTAAGATTCGGTAGGCAATAGTGAATAGTCAATTGTGAATGGGCGAAGGCAACATGTAATTGAATGATAACAGATGGAAATAGTGTGCATAAAAAATTGAAATGAAAAGTTGATGGTAATAGAATTATTGTAAAACGAAAGCGACTGGTAGAGAAAATTTATTAGTATTTGACAATTCACCATTCACAATTCACCATTGACAATTCACTAAATAGCTACTGAAAAACCACACTCTGGAAATTCCAATCAAGGGAAAGCCGAAGACACAAAAAGAGATTGTGGTACAGTAAGAAGTTTCAAACTATCGAAGAACCCCCTTAATCCGGTTCTATGAAAAACTATTAAAAGTGATTATTATTTATCATGGCAAAGAGGTTGGTTATACTGGGAGCGGGCGAAAGCGGAATCGGAGCGGCCCTGCTTGGTAAACTAAAAGGCTACGATGTTTTTGTAACTGATGGAGGTGTTATCAAAGAAAAATATAAACAGGAGTTGATACACCATGCCATTGCGTTTGAGGAAGGGGGACATACGGAGAAGAACATCTTTGATGCAGGCGAAGTAATGAAAAGCCCTGGAATACCAGAAAAAAATGAGTTGGTTAAGAAAATTAGAGCGAAAGGAATCAGCATCATCAGTGAGATTGAGTTAGCCTATCGTTACAAAGGAAACAGTAAGATCATTGGCATTACCGGTAGCAATGGAAAAACCACCACTACTGCGCTTATCTATCACATTTGTAAGAAAAGCGGAATAGATGCTGCCCTTGTTGGAAATATTGGGTATTCATTTGCTAAGCAGGTAGCAGTTGATCCCAAGCCCTGGTATGTAGCCGAGATTAGCAGTTTTCAGTTGGATGATATCAAATTGTTCAAACCAGACATTGCGATTCTAACAAATATCACGGAGGACCATTTAGATCGTTATGAATATCGGTTCGAAAACTACATCAATAGTAAATTTCGAATCACACAAAATCAAAATGAAAATGATTTTTTTATTTATTGTGAAGATGATCCCGTTACAATGCAATACATCCGGAACTATACTATACACGCTAACCCACTACCATTTACCATGAATAATGAAATTAACAAAGGCGCTTTTATTAAGAACGGAATAATGACCGTAGCAACCAGGGATGAAAAAATGCAAATGAGTATTTATGATTTTGCACTTAAAGGGAAACATAATCAGTACAACACAATGGCGGCGGGAATAGCAACAGCAACAATTGGAATCAGGAAGGAAAAGATCCGGGAAGCTATTCAGTCTTTTGAGAGCCTTGAACACCGAATGGAACCGGTAGTAACAATTCGAGGTGTAGAATTTATTAACGATAGCAAGGCTACAAATATAAATAGTACCTGGTATGCTCTTGAAAGTATGACCAAACCAACTATTTTAATTTTAGGAGGTATCGATAAAGGAAATGATTACTCTTTACTGGATGAACTGGTGCGGGAAAAAGTGAAAGCAATTGTTTGTATGGGAAAGGATAACCAAAAAATTCATGAGGCATTTAAATTGGTGGCGCCTGTAATTATAAATACAGACACCCTGTTGGAAGCTGTTTTTGCTTCTTTTCGATTAGCTAGTAAAGGTGATGTGGTATTGTTGAGTCCGGCTTGCGCAAGTTTTGATTTATTCAAGAACTATGAAGACAGGGGCGATCAGTTTAAGAAAGCAGTAAAAGATTTGTGAACAATAAAAAATAAATAACATAAGTATTTCCGAGGTAAATCTAAGTAATCATTTTTTTTGTAACGCCTTCAATGAACGAAACCTTTAACATAAAACAAAGCGCTTTTGCCGGAATCGGATCCAAAACAAAGGGCGATAAAGTCATTTGGGCATTGGTAGTTATTCTTGCGCTTGCATCCTTATTAGTAGTGTATAGTTCTACCGGCTTACTTGCCTATAAATTCAACAAAGGCAATACTGAAGTTTACCTGTTTAAGCAGATTGCTTTTATTATGGTGGGGATGTCGATCATTTATTTTTCACATCGTGTAAACTATACGGTGTATTCGAGGGCTGCGCGAATTCTATTTATTTTATCAATACCCTTATTAATCTACACACTTTTTTTTGGAATCAAATTGAATGAGGGAAGCCGTTGGATAAAACTACCAGTAATTAACCAAACATTTCAAACCTCCGATTTGGCCAAGTTGGCGCTTTTTATGTATCTCGGGAGATTACTTAGTAAAAAGCAGGATGTTATCAAAGACTTTCGTAAAGGATTTCTGCCTATAATGATTCCCGTTATTACTATTTGTGTATTGATTGCTCCGGCAAACTTATCGACCGCATTAATTATTGGAGCAACCAGTATGCTATTATTATTTATCGGCCGCGCCAGCGCAAAGCATTTATTATCTACAATAGGCATCGCGTTCATACCGGTGCTTTTATTGGTGTTCATTTCTATGGT
>JBJXDV010000278.1:0-2841 GCA_046153465.1 Chitinophagaceae bacterium | reverse complement strand
CCTCGAAATGCTGGAATGGCAATTACAAAATTATTGCCGGCAAATTCAGGTATGCGCTTTGTGCAAAAATGCAGATGAAGGTATAACAGCCATCCGTCAATATCAACCTCACCTCATTTTTCTGGATATTGAAATGCCAACCAAAAATGGCTTTGAAGTATTACTTGCTTTTCCGAAACCTGGCTTTGATGTTATATTTACTACCGCTTATGACCAGTTTGCCGTAAAAGCTTTTAAATTTTCGGCTTTTGATTTTTTATTAAAGCCCATTGATGCGGATGACCTGGTGTTGGCCATACATCGGTTTGAAAAAAAACAGCACCAGACAATAGCTGGCGAACAGTTGCAAAATTTACTACAACAATATCAACAACCCGGTTTATTACCACTTAAAATTCCCTTTACCACCAATGAAGGGATTATTTTTATAAAACATGAACACATTGTGTATTGCGAAGCAGTCAGCAATTACACTCATATCTATTTGCTGGATAAACCAAAATTAGTAGTTTCCAAAACACTAAAAGATATAGAAGAAATACTGCTTCCATTTAAGTTTTATCGTGTACATAATTCGTACCTTATTAATCTATTGCTTATAAACAAATTTGTAAAAGCAGAAGGCGGCTCTGTAGAAATGAGCAATGGCACACAAGTACCTGTTAGCCGTCAAAAAAAGGAAGCCTTTATAGAAATGCTCCTGAAAAAATAGAGCCCCAGCAATTCAATCAATAAAAACAACAACCTACTCAATAGGGCATTTTTTTATTCTTATTATACAGAGCTTAGTATCTATAATTTTATTTTATGAATAAGATACTTTATCTGTCTGGCTTTTTACTCTTTTTTCAAAACTCTATTGCACAGGTGGGTATAGGCACTACCACTCCAAATAGTTCGGCAGTACTAGAACTCAGTTCCGTTAGCAAAGGTTTTCTTGTACCCCGAATGACAACTGCACAAAAAAATACGATCATTACTCCACCAAAAGGCCTAATGATTTACCAAACAGATGGCCCTGAAGGGTTATACAATTACAACGGCACGGAATGGGTAATAGCAGGTAATGGAAATTTCGTGGATTTGATTTCTTCACAGGTCATCAACGGCATTAAAACTTTTAATGCAGATATATTTGCAAATAGAGTAAGGATTGGCATAGGAGGCGGCGATGTTATTTCCAATACGGCAATCGGCTTTCTTCCGATGAATGCAAATACTGCCGGAGCGTACAATACTGCTGTAGGCTATCAAACACTTTTCTCCAATATAACGGGTTCTCAGAATACTGCCAATGGATACCAATCTCTCTATTCAAATACAACAGGAATTAATAATACCGCTGTAGGAGCAAGCACGCTGTATTCAAATACAGGTGGAAATTACAATACTGCTACCGGCAAAAGTGTACTTTCTTCAAATACAATTGGCGATGGCAACACTGCTTATGGAATGCAATCTATGGTTGCAAATACAACAGGAAAAAATAATACGGCAACCGGATATCAATCTTTATTATTTAATAGTTTCGGCGACCACAATACAGCCATCGGCTCTCAAGCTCTTTTCTTCAACACAACAGGGTATTCAAATATTGCTATTGGAGCGAATGCTTTATTTTATAATACGATTGGGCATAATTTAGTAGCAGTAGGAGATTCTGCATTATTCAACCAGACTGCAATTGGATCAGGTTTCTATGAAAATACTGCTCTCGGATCAAAAAGTTTATTTGCAAATACTACTGGAACGGCCAATACGGCCAGCGGCTCAAAATCATTGTATTCAAATACTACAGGAATTTACAATACGGCCCAGGGAACCAATGCTCTTTACTTTACAACTACCGGAAGTTATAATACTGCCAGTGGAACAAACGCCCTTTATTTAAATGAAACTGGTGAATTAAATTCTGCAAATGGTAACGAAGCACTTTTTAATAATTCAACCGGAAGTTGGAATACAGCAAATGGGGCCAATTCAAGTTATAACAATATCAATGGAAATTTTAACAGCTCTAACGGCTATTTCTCACTTTTTAATAATCGCTCAGGTACCCGTAACACAGCCAGCGGAGCTTTTTCATTTTATTCAAATGATTTTGGAAGTTTTAATACTGCTATTGGAGAAAATGCATTCTATACCGGTAATGGATATTCAAATTCTACTGCAATTGGATACGGAAGTGTTAGAACTGCCAGCAACCAAATCCGATTAGGTGATGCATCAGTTTCGAGTATTGGGGGTCAGGTTAACTGGACAACCCTTTCCGACAAACGCTTTAAAAAAGATATTCAGGAAACTGTACCGGGGCTCTCTTTTATATTAAACCTTCGCCCCATCACTTACCAGCTCGATATGGATGCTATTGCTCAATTCCAGCATACACCTGATAGTGTACGGTTGAAAGAAGCCGAAATTTTAAAGTCCGGTATACTTCAAACCGGCTTTATAGCACAAGAAGTAGAAAAAGCAGCGACTGATTTAGGCTTTAATTTTAGTGGTGTTGATAAACCAAAAAATGCAAATGATTTTTATGGTTTGCGGTATGCAGAGTTTGTTGGTCCCTTAGTAAAGGGAATGCAAGAGCAACAAAAAATGATTATAGAACAGCAGCAACTAATAAAAAAATTAGCCGATAGGATCACGCTGCTGGAAAGTAAATAAGCGATGTTCAATACTTCCTTAGAAGTTGGAGAATTGTCCAATTCATTTGGCTCAAAAAAATATTTCGCAGCATAACCATAAAAACAAACAGTAGCGTAGGATTAATCTATTTCTGTCTTTAAAAGCACGACTGATTTACCAAAGAACGCTATTGTCTTTTTCTAATTAAAGTTT
>JBJXDV010000277.1:0-30302 GCA_046153465.1 Chitinophagaceae bacterium | reverse complement strand
GTGCTTTCAATGGCAATTACATCGCGAATATTTTCTACCACGCAAATAACCTCCTGGTGACGCATGCTGTTGGAGCAAATAGAACAGATATCGGCATCAGCTACATTGCAGCAGCGTTGGCAAAATTTAATCTCTTTTCGCATACGGGTCACCGCCTCACCAAGAGCCTCTACTTTTTCCGGATCTTTTTTCAATAAATGAAGTACGAGCCTTAAAGCTGTTTTTTTTCCAATACCCGGCAGTTTGGCAAATTCGTTAACGGCATTTTCCAATAAAGACGAAGAGAATTGCATAAGGCAAAAGTAGCTTATTAGTTTGGAGTTTTTGTGCCGAAATGGCGGAAATTTAAACTGACTATTATTAAGGGCATTTGATTTGAAGGTGAATGGATTTCTTTGTGACACCAAGGGGGAATATAGCTCGCAACGATGCCAAGACGCAACGATTGAAGTAGGTATATGTGAGAGATTGAACTTGTATACTCTTTCTTCCTCCTTTAAACTCTTTGCCAATATAGCCAGGAGACAAAAGAGAAAAGAGGCAAAAGAGATCAAAGAGAAGAAACGAGTACCAATGAAACAATTATAAATTAATATCTATTTCATTATCCCAGTTGGCTTTTACAGTTAGTCTTCTTGTTACCGGAACTACTTTTTCTGGTTGGCGACGTGTGCCGAAGAATTGACCAGCATCCCATTTACCATTTTTATTTTCATCGTATAAAATACGCAGATCATATTCACCTGGTATAAATAGTTTGGCAACATATTCCTTCGAAGTAAATACATAGGAAATTCTTATTTCATCACTTTGTACAAATTGAAGTACCGGGTTTTTAGAAAGATCGAGATTTGGAAAACGAAGACGAACCAATCCATATGCCCCCTGTTTTTTTGTACGAAAAAGCAATGTATCTGTTTTCGTAAGCTTTCTTCCTGCAGTATCCATTGCAAAATCTTTATCTACCAACAATGCATAACCGGTATTTTCCGTCCACGCATAATTTAGGGTAAGTTTGGTATTACCTGTGTCACGTACAATGGAGTAATTGGTAATAGGTTTAAATTTATCGTCGGTAAAAATAATTTTGGAAGAGTCGAAATCTTTTAATGGAGCCAGCCGAAAATATACTTCTAATTGCTTTAGTAAATCCATTTCTCCATTTTCAAGGTTGGTTTCAATGCGTAACCTGGTATCTGCCGCAGCCTTGGTTCCACGATTGCCGGGTACCCTTGTAGTAACAGCCTGGCCTGTGCGCTTAACTTCTTCTTTTTCGGCAAATGCATAAAGCGTAACAGGTTTAACCGAACCGTTGATCAAAACAGCGGAATCAGCAAAAGCAAATAATTGGCTTTTGGAAAGGTAACGTTTGGACCCGCCTTCATCTTTAAATGCATATAAATAAAAAGTACCGGTGGGTAAATTTCGAAAATTAAAATTGCCTTCTTTGTCTAGGCGGGTAATATATCGGGGCTTTTCTTTGTATACTAAAGAATCTTCCCCACTTCGATAAAGAACCGCAATAAGTGTACTATCTGATTTACCCGATTCGGCTAAAATTACTTTGCCGGAAAGCTGAAGCAAATCAATGGTAGATCCTGTGGAAAATGAGTAAGAAAAATTTCTCAGTACATTGTTTTCATTT
This sequence comes from Chitinophagaceae bacterium, assembly GCA_046153465.1. Taxonomy (GTDB): domain Bacteria; phylum Bacteroidota; class Bacteroidia; order Chitinophagales; family Chitinophagaceae; genus Endoryza. The sequence continues at coordinate 28,657 of JBJXDV010000277.1, read as the reverse complement.
ACATCTTTTATTCCATTACCAAAATTATAGGTGTAGGTTGTATTGGGTTCCAGTGTGTCTTTAATAGTAATCGTTAAGTTGCGCAGTTTAGATTCAACAATAGGATTAATCTTTGGAGTTGGTGATACCAGCAGGTTTTCCGTTATATTATCTAACTGAATAAACTCGTTAAATTCAAAGACAATTTTTTTACCTGCAAAACTTCTGGCTGAATCGGCAGGTTTTGCAAAAACCAATACAGGAGGAATTGAGTCTCTTGGCCCGCCTACGGGTGGAATTATATTGGCGCAACCTGTTAGCAGAACCACCTGTGAAAGTAGCGAAAGAATAAAAAGTCCGGGCAATACTATTTTTATGGATAAATTTTTTGTCATAGAAGAACCGCAAACTTACTTGGTTTGAACCTATAAATGACTGCTATTTTCTTAATAATCTATTAAATGTTGATGGGTTTATTTTTTAACTCGTTAAGTCACTACTTTCTTCCTCCTCCTGTAATTCGTGCAAGGCAATAGCCATATTATTCGTTTTAACAAAATTGCACCAATGGCAGTCGGCTTTGCCACAGCCTGTATAAAATTCCCTGTTTTGAATTTTTTGCCAGGTCGATTTTATCTGTTCTGTAACCGTAGTAATGTCAGCAGCGGTAATCACCAATTTTTCTTTCCGGTAATTTTTCTTTTTATCGGGTTCAATAAAATCAAATTCTGTGCTGATGGCCCTCCAATCCTTTAGCCCGTTATTATCTACGAGAATTTTATAGAATACGGCTTGCCTCCAGTAGTCGCCCCCGTTAGGATCTTTTTCATTCGGGCCTTTTAACTTTGGAATGGCTTTATCTGCGTCACCGCTTTTATAATCTACCACGTTAACCGATTTGCCATCAAATTCTAATTTATCGAGTTTACCTTTGAGCGGTACACCGTTGATTACTACATTGCGAATCGTGCGTTCAATAGCTACTATTTTATTTGCATGCGGAATGTTTTTATCGTAATAATTACTCAATACTTCTTTTCCGTATTCCAGCCGGCGCTCAAATTGTTCTTTGGTAAAACTTTCGCGGTGACGATGCATATACCATTCAAAATCGGATACAAATTTTTCTTTTGAATGAAATTCATTGCTACCATTCTCCTGCAATTTTCTAAACAGTTTTTCAAGGGCATAGTGTACAGAAGATCCAAACTCGGTTGCTTCGTTTTTGGGTGATGGAATGCGAACCAGGTTTTTGAAATAAAACTCAAGCGGACATTTTAAAAAATTATTGAGAGCCGTTACATTCATTACAAATTTTTCCAAAAGTGTAGACACAAAATCTTCTTCCAGTTTTTCAATTTCAGGAGCGGTTTCAGTAAACTGAAGGCTAGTAAATAAAGATAAATCTTCTGCATTTACCAAAGCCTGCCTCGTATTAAGCGCTGGATGTTCCTCCTGTATTTCTGCAATAAACATGGAAGGCTCCAATTCCTTTCCATCGTTTTTAAATCGGCTATACGATATAGAAAGAAATTGCTCAGCCCTGGTAAGGGCAACATAAAATAATCGTCGAAGTTCTTCTTCATCTTTATGCTTAGGTTGAGAGGCAAATAAGGTATCGGGCAAACTATAACCTCCTCCGGGCTTTCGTTTCTTTTCCCAAAAAGCGGCATTACATCCGGCAATAAAAACATATTCAAACTCGAGACCTTTACTGCCATGTGCAGTTAAAAGATTTACGCCTTTATCACTTCCGCTGACCTGTACAAGCGGTAAGGAAATGTTTTCTTTTTCCATCAACTCTATAATGGTGATCAATTCCTGGAGACCCATTAATGGATTACGATGGGTTTCTTCTTTTACAAAATCAAAGAGGCCCGTTAGTATTCGTAATTGTGCATGCTTATCTGCACTTTCCATAATATGTTTTAGTATGCCTGCTTCGCGTATAGTGTTTTCGAATAAATGCTGAAGGGTGATATTAGGCACATCACTGATCAGTTGCTCCAATAAGGCCGAGGTTTTTTTTAATTGTTCATTCAATCCTTTTGAAAAAAGATCTTTGGGGGGTGCCATTGCCTTTTCATAAATCAGGCGCCTGAGCGAAGTCTTATTTTCTCCAAATTGTTTTTCAGCTACCTCTACACTTAGCCTGGCAATTTCTACCGCAGGAATTTGAAACCAATTAAAATGCAGGATTTCAAATAACATTTCGTCACCTCCATAAGGTATATCGTGCTCGGCGGCCAGGTATTTTAAGAGTAATAAAATTTTTTGCGATAATGATATTTCCAGGATATTTTGATTTCGTTTACTGTAAACAGGTATATTCAATAGTTGTAAGTATTGATTAAGTGCTTCGCCGTATTTATTTTCTTTGTATATAACGGCAATTCTTCCGGGAGCTATGTTTTGTTGCTGTACAAGTTGTTGAATTTGCAAAGCAATGCCCACCATTTCTTGCTGTTGTGTTTCATATTGATTGATTACGGGAGCTTGGGTAAGTTGCAGGATTTTGGGATTAGAAGAAATCAGTTCTTTAGAAAGCTTCAATTCCGGATTCGTTTTTATTAATCGTTCCTCATTTCGTTCAATAAGTGTTTTGGAAATATTGAGGATGGGTTGAGTAGAACGATAGTTTCTTTCTAACACAACTACTAACAGGTTTGAATATTTCTTCATGAAGGCGTTCATGTTCTCTACATTTGCGCCCTGGAAACGGTAAATACTTTGGTCATCGTCGCCCACCACAAATACATTGGGTCTATCCCAGAAATTGATAAGCAGTTCAACAATTTTATTTTGTGTACCGCTGGTATCCTGGTATTCATCTACCAGCAGGTATTGAAAACGTTCCTGGTAATTAGCGAGCAGGTTTTTATTTTCTTCAAAAGCCTTGATCACCCAATTAATCATATCATCAAAATCATATCGATTCTTTTTTTGCATCAGTTGCTGAAAACGATCAAATTCGTTAACAGCAGCCAATAGTTTTTCCATCTTATTTTGTTCTTCTTCAAACTTTTCTTTTTTAAGATCTCCGGCCTGGAACTCTTTATATTTTTTCTTATAGATAAATTCATCACGGTTTGGCAGATCCTTCAGATATTCTTTTATTTTTTCTTCTATGAAAGACGGGGTCCATCCTTCCTTCTTCATTGTACTGAATAGGGAGTGAAGATTATTAATTTCGAAATAAACATCACCACGATATCTTTTTAAAGGATGATTTTTTGGAAAGGAATCGATCAGTTCTTTAAACAATTCAATCCTTTCTAAATCGGATATTGCATCGAGTGCTGTTTTCTCAAAAACGGGAAGATTTTCCTGGATTACCTCATTGCAAAAAGCATGAAACGTAAAGAGATTCACTTTGTAAGCATCCGGGCCAATAAATTGCAATAAACGTTTGCGCATGGCAACCACTCCTGCATCGGTATAAGTAAGGCATAGAATATTTTCCGGGGCCGCATCCGTATCTAATAATATTTTTCCAATGCGGCTGGCAAGTATTTGAGTTTTTCCAGTGCCCGGTCCGGCAATAACCATCACCGGGCCTTCAATGGTTCCAACGGCTTTTTTTTGCTGTTCATTTAATTTCTCATACTCCTGTAAAAATTTTTGCGTCAGTTTTTGCTGGTTGAAACTCATTGTTCAAAGATAGTGATTCGATAAAAAACCTCGCTTTAAGCATTCTCCTAAAGGTACTTAAGAGAAAAATTCCGCTAAGGGGAAACAACTACACCCTGATTCTTATCCTTTTAAAAATAATTTTGATATTGACGTTGATTAAGGGGAAAAATTCTTTTTTTGGGAATAAAATTGAATTTACTGCGTTATAGGAAAGAGTGAATCCAATTTCAATGAAGAATAGTAATAATCTAAAGGTTTTTATTTTAGAGGACGATACCTGGTATGGTTCTATGTTACAGCATTATCTTTCTTTAAACCCCGAGTTTGAAGTAAGGCGTTTTGAAAACTCTCATGATTTTTTCAGCAGTCTTCACGAGCTACCCGATGTAGTAACACTCGATTATTCCATGCCCGATATGGACGGCAGTGAAGTTTTAAAACGAATTAGAGAGGCACATCCTTCTATACAGGTCATTATTATTTCGGGTCAGGAAGATGTACGTACTGCTATTAACTTATTACGAAATGGTGCTTTCGATTATATCGTAAAGGATGACGACGCAAAGGACCGAATATGGAATTCATTAATGCATCTCACAGAAATTAATGGATTAAAGAAAGAAGTAGAGCATTTGAAAGAGCAGGTGGGAAAAAAATATGATTACTCGAAATTTCTTATTGGCAAAAGTGAATCCATTGAAAAAGTTTTTACGCTTATAGAAAAGGCAACTAAAACGAATATTACCGTTTCTATTGCTGGCGAAACAGGAACCGGAAAAGAAATGGTAGCGAAGGCGATTCATTATAATTCTGATAGAAGTAAAAAACCATTTGTAGCGGTGAATGTAGCGGCCATTCCGAGAGACTTAATTGAAAGCGAATTATTTGGTCATGAAAAGGGTGCGTTTACTGGTGCAGTAACCCGGCGCATTGGTAAGTTTGAAGAAGCGAACAATGGAACTTTATTCCTTGATGAAATTGGGGAAATGGAAATTAGTTTGCAGGCAAAATTATTAAGGGTGTTGCAGGAAAGAGAAATAAACAGAGTAGGCGGTAATGAAATGGTTCCTATTAATGTACGAATAATTGTTGCAACTCACCGCAATCTTACTGAAGAAGTAGAAAATAAAACTTTTAGAGAAGATCTTTATTACCGGTTGATTGGTTTACCTATTCAATTGCCACCACTCAGGGATAGAGGAAATGATATACTTCAATTGGCCAAACATTTTATTGATGGTTTTTGCAAGGAGAATGGTTCCGAAAAAAAATCCTTATCACAGGATGCCCAACAAAAATTACTCGACTATCCTTTTCCGGGCAATGTTCGTGAATTAAGATCTATTATGGAATTATCGGTAGTGATGACGGATGGTGATACGATATTACCTGAGCATATTTCTATTAATGGACGCAGCTCTGTAAATAATATAATGAGCAGCGAAAAAACGCTCAAAGAATACGAAACAGAAATTATTCAGCATTTCTTAAATAAATACGATAAGGATGTTTTGCTCGTTGCTAAGAAATTAGATGTGGGCAAATCTACGCTCTATCGAATGATACAAGCTGGCGAAGTATCAACAAAATAATTACCATGGAAGCAACTGAAAAATTATATGACCTTTCAATGATAGAATCAATATCCGGCGGTGATATCGGATTCATAAAAACTATGGTTCAATTATTTGTTGATACCATGCCTTCACATGTAAACGAATTGAAGCAAGCACTTGAGCAAGCGAATTGGGACATGGTAGGTAAGCATGCGCATAAAATGAAGTCTACCATCGATTCAATGGGTATCGTATTGCTTAAAGATGATATTCGTACGGTAGAAGCCGGTGGAAAAGCCAAAACTAATCTTGAATTAATACCTGGATTGATTGATAATATATCAAATACCCTTGCACTTTGTATAATTCAAATAAAAAATGACCACGGATTATAAACTAATTTGCCCTGGATTGGTTATAATAACCTATCCTAAATAGTTTAATTATGTCGGTCCATTCGTTTAAAACAATTCAGGTTATCCCAATAAGTTTAGAAAAAGCATGGGATTTTTTTTCGAGTCCCGCCAATCTACAGGCGATTACTCCTCCCGAGATGGAATTTCGAATTATTTCTACCCATCAGGGTACGAGAATGTACGCCGGTCAGGTAATTGAATACAAGGTAAAACCTGTGTTGAATATCCCTTTGTATTGGATGACGGAGATTACACATGTGCAAGACAAATTATATTTTGTAGATGAACAACGTTTTGGACCTTATACGATGTGGCATCATCAACACCATTTTAAAGAAGTGGAAGGTGGAATAGAGATGACGGATATTGTTCATTATAAATTGCCGGGCTGGTGGGTCGGCGATCTGTTAAATAGTTTATTTGTTAAAAAGCAGTTGGCGCAAATATTTAATTACCGTTTCAAAAAAGTAGAAGAGCTATTTGGTACTTAATCGCTCAACCAAATAATTGGAAGCAGATCATCTATTCTTTTACTGAAGTTTCTTTAGTTAGATTAAAGAATAAAGCGAACTCATTCAAAACCAGTACACGTATTTTTTAAGGTAGGTATCTTTCCAGGACGGTTAATGATTGATGCTTTTTCCTACATTTCTTTTAAATGGGCTGAACGCATAAAAAACATCCAAATCTATTTTTGTACGAATAAATTCGTATATTAGCAACAAATATTGCTTATGTACCGCATCATCGTCGTAAGTTTAATAGCTTTTTGTTCCAGTTTGTTTTCCTTTGCAACCGGTATTGGCACCACTGAAGCATTATTAATAAAGGAAGCCAAAAAAATATCCGATCAACTGGGAAATAAAATTTGGCCCGGAATCAGTAAAATACCTTTTTCAATTGTTTTAGTAACCGATTCGATTGAGTATTTGGTTTACCATCCCTATCCATCAACCGATTTTGTATTGATAGGCAAGGACCCAATTCTAAAAGAAGATGTTTATCAACGTAAACGAATTTATAATACTGGTTTGTTAGCAACTTTTCCTGCCGTGAGTGGTGTGAATTGTATTGTGGTAGGCACTATTGCCAATACTGGCCGATCGGTTACGGACTGGATGATTACCCTTTTGCACGAGCATTTTCACCAGTATGTTTATTCTCAAGAAAATTATCAAGCTGGGGTCGAAAAATTAAATCTTAGTGGTGGCGATCAAACCGGTATGTGGATGTTGAATTATCCATTTCCTTACGATAGTATTCCCGTCATCGACTTATATGAAAAATATTCTGGCGCTTTACTAAAGGCTGTGCAGGCGATCGGAAAAAAAGAGTTTAAGAAAAGGGTTAGTACTTTTATGAAAGAGAAAAAAAATTTTCAGCGTATCCTCAGTCCGAAAGATTATCGATATTTTTCTTTCCAGGTTTGGCAGGAAGGGCTTGCCAATTATACTGAGTACAAATTTTTGCAATCATTGAACTTATATAATGTCTCTAACGAAGTAAAAAATATTCCTGGATATATACCTGTAAAAGAATATGTGGAACAGTATTACTTGAGCCAATTAAAAAATCTTAAGGAATTAAAATTACGCGAACAACAACGGGTATGTATTTATGCAGTTGGTTTTGCAGAAGGAATAATATTGGACGCCCTTCAACCGAAGTGGAGAAAGAAATATTTGGTTGATAAATTTTCAACTGATACTTATTTTCTTAAATAAGAAAATTAGATATGAAAGTTTAAAGCGAACTAAATTTTCTTATTGAATGACCACGAGATCACAAGGACACAAGAAGACAATTTCGCGGTTTCGCGGCAATGAATAACCACAAGATCACGAAGGGCCAAGAAAATAACTTCGCGGTTTCGCGGCAATGAATGATCACAAGTAACAGAAGAAAAACACTTCGTGCTTTGGTGGGAAAAAGATTACCACGGGACCACAAACAAAAGAAAACAACTTCAGGCTTTCTTGACAAATGATATCCTTAAAGGTGCAAAGCTGAAGTGAAGAGCTCTTCATCCTTCAGCGGAAACAAAATTAGTGGGGCTGAATTGGTTTACTTTAACATCGTTAAATTATCCAGGCATCCGGCTGATATATTTTTCTACGTCTTTAATTTGTTTGATAATTTCCGGATTGCTTGGTTTTAGTGCTTTGCTTTTGCGAAAAAATTCTTTCGCCGCACGAAATTCTCTTTTGTTCATCATTATATTACACATTTGCAGATAGGCTGCCGCTTCATTATCTTTATCGGGTAACCCTTCCCGTATGGCCTGCCTTATATAATTTTCACCTTGTTTTATATTCCCTTTTTGCATAGAAATCATACCCATCTGCAATAAACTGGCCCCTTTTACTTCTTTCATAGGCGATCCAAGGTCAAGGCCCTTTTTCATCATGGTTTCGGCGCCATCATAATCCTGCTTCATCATTGCCATTTGCCCTCGAACCGTATAATACGCAGAGCGAACAGGCTTATAAAGCAGGTTAGGATACTTAATCGATTTAATTACTTTTTCTGCGCCTTCTATATTACCCGTTTCAAGATGGGTTTGTATCAATCTTAAGGGCCCGATAAAAAAATGTCCGGCAATTAAAATGACACCTATAAAATATGCAGGAAAAGCTGGCCAGAAGCTTGCATAAATATTGGTGATGATACCTATCGCAATTAATAAAAGTCCGAGCTGAAGGCGAAAACGAATCAGAAGATTGTAAAATTTCATGATAAATACTTGGTAATACCTGTAAAAATGAATCCGGCAAAAGTACCAATATTTATACAGCTTTTGACCAAAAAAGAAAGAGTCACTATACTTTGTTAACATATGTCGGCAGAGCAGCTCTTTCCAATATATTGTATGATCTATACCAGATTATCAAGCACTGAATTTCTTTTTCAGATAAGCAATGGCAAGTATATAGGCTTCTTTGGCTTTTGCCTCATCATATTTGGGATTACTCGGATTAGCAAAACCATGTACCGCATCGAAAATAGTATAGTTTAACTCTTTGCCGGCTATTTTCATATTCGCAGCGAATTCTTCTATTACTTGTTTAGAAATATAATTTTCTGTAGCAAATAACCCCAATACATCACTGTTCAATGTTTTTAATTTCTCTATATCTTTTACCGGCATTCCATAATACATCACTGATCCTATATTTTGTTTACCACTAAGCAAGGCTGATTTTAATGACCAGCCGCCCCCAAAACACCAACCAATATTAGCAATTTTTGCTTTTTCTCCTGCGTAGGTAATCCCTGCTTTTACAATATTTTCCAGCCTGCTTTCAATTACACGTTGCATTAGTTGCATGGCTTCTTTCGGGTCGCTGGTTTGTTTGCCATCATACATGTCAAGCGCCAATACATTCACCGTTCCTCCTAAATCTTTATAAAAAATATCTGCCTGTTTTTTTATATGGTCATTCAATCCCCACCATTCCTGGTAAACAAATAACCATTTATCCGATTTCTTTGTTGCTTTGATGATATATCCGGTTGCATTGGTGCCATCCGTTGCGGGCATACTAATCATTTCGCCATTGGCATCATATTGAATAGATAGAGGAGAAAGATGCAGCGCCACAAAATTCGGATCATTTGCAAACAAACTCATATCATCGGCTTTCGGCAGGGGATGACAACGTATGATTTCCCTTCCTGATTGATCATTGTTTTTGACAGGGCCAGCTATTCTAAAAACACCTATTAAAAGTAGTAGACTGGAAAAAAATAATTTATACATGATTTAATAATTATCGTGAACGTATATAAATGATCGGGAAAACACAACGTAAATATAGAAATAAAATGGCAGCTTCTTTTAAAGTAAGTATAAAAGGAAGGCTTGAGGTTTGTAACACATTTACTTAACAATCGATCGCAACAAAATTTCATGAGGAACCTGGCCCGTGCAAGAATGCTTATTCGTATGTATGGTACGAAGGAAGATGAAAATTAAAAGTTGTTGGAACGAGCTATGTTGATCATAAAAAATACACCTGTCTATTCATTTTCCGAATGGATAGTATAACGCTGGAATAACAAACCTGCTGTTTGTTGATTTTAGCGCTTATCCAAAAGGATTATTGATAGTTGGATTAGCCTGTTGTTTATTTGTTGTTCAAATCTCTCCCAATTCTTCTGAAGCCCCACAAAATACTGTCCATCCAATAATAAAGTTGCGTGTAGAATAATTTTAACTATGAGTAAAATATTAATCATTGCAGGATTTTTAACTTTTTTGCTTTCCTGTAATTCTGAGCCTTCCGAAAAAAGTAATACTACAAATGGTTCAAACAATAAAACCTCAAAAGCTGTGGAAGGAAAAGATTATGTAATTCTTAAGCGATTTCGTGTAGTGGATGCCCAGGGTTTTAATCAACCTGTTGAGGTAAGTTCATTTTTATTGCCCGCTAACTGGCAGGTAAATTCTGCAATACAATGGAATGGAACCAATAAATGCATGCCTGAAATGGTGCAGGCTTCTATACAAGCAACATCACCCGATAAAGAATTTGAGTTATTGATGTTTCCCGTTACTCAGTTTGATTGGAGTAATGATCCTGTTTATCTGGATGCAATGAAGAGAGGCTTCAATATGCACTCTTGCAATATTGCAAAACCAGAAGATGCTACAGGTTATATACGTAAGTACCTGGCGCCTTATTTAAAAGCACAGGTAAAAACAGCAAAGCCAATTGATGCATTACAGCAACAAATGGATGAAGGGGCCAGGCAAATGACAACTATTGCAAGGCAGGCGGGCAATAATGCCTATAGCCATAAAGGCAGTGCTGCAGAAGGTATGCTAGAATTTGCGGATAATAATGAGGGCCTTGCTTTTTGTACTGTAATGCAAACTATTACAACAATGCCAGGTACACAGGGGGGAATGGCGAATACTTATCAGTGTTATGTATCGATGCGAATCGTGTTGAAATACAAAACAGGAAACGAAGCTATGGCTCGTAAGATCGCAAGTACTTTTTTTAGCAGCTCAAAGATCAATCCCCAATGGGCAACTGCAGTACAAACTTTCTTTGCAAATATTGGACGGAGCGCACAGGTAGAACTAGGAAAGCAAATAGAAATTTCAAGACGGGCCCAGGAAGAAATAGGTAACAATATTGTTCGTAATTGGGAAAAAAATAATAGCTCTTCTAATAGCACGGAACAGTTTAATCAACAGTTTGGCGAATACCTTCGGGGCGTTGATGGATGGACCGATGATGGCGGTAATAAGGTTGAGCTAACCAGCGGTTACTCCAATGCTTGGAGCAAAGGAGATGGATCTTATCTGCTCAGTAATGACCCGTCTTTTGATCCGAATATAACCTTTAATGAAAGCTGGAAGCGACTGAATAAATAAAAAACGATTGGCATACTATTCTTATCAATCTAATACAATTATTGGATCCAGGATAACATTGTATGATGATCAGTATTTGTTACCAATATACCGATTACCATAATTCACCGGATGAAAAGACCCTTCAATTTTTAAAATGCAAAGCTGTTTAGATTTTGTTTAGTATACGTTAAAGATAATTCGATTTTTATATTTAATTTTTATCGCTTCTAAAATTGTAAAATGGAAATAGTTGATAACAATACTAAAGAGTTTTTAAGGCAGCATCAAACACTTGCACAAAGTGGCGATGACACTATGAACCTGGTTAGAAAACTAAAAGTATCATTAATTGATAATGCAACAGGTACCTTAAAAGCGTACGAAAGAGTATTACTTATTTATACCATTGCCTTTGTTTTGGGGATTCTACTAATTGTTACTGCTGTGATTTTTGGTGCAATGGATAAAACAATATTATCTATTGCTTTTGGCGCGATGGGTTTAATTGATATTGTAACTTACTTTATAACGATACCCGCTAATAAAATACAGGAAAGCAGGAGTAATCTTTCCCAATTGCAGGTAGTGCTACTTGTTTGGTTAAAAGATTTTATTAATAATGATGGCCTAATGATCCAGCAAAATAACATACAAGGTGGTATATCAATAGAAGATTATCAAAAACTAACTGAAATAAATATAAACAATACTATTAAACTGTTGCGGCTGATTGAGGATGTGGCAGAACCTAAAAAATAAATTACCGGTGGCCGACTTATTTCCTTTCAAAGTCCTGTTGATTTTTCCATAGCTTCTGTGTAACGGTTACCCAATATATTTATATGTGCAGAAGCATTTTCAATTTCCTGTAATTCTTCGTCCGTTAAAAAAATACCAGCAGCCTCATTGTTTTCAATTAACCGATGAAGTTTTGTTGTACCGGGTATAGGAACAATCCAGGGCTTTTGTGCCAGCACCCAAGCCAATGCGATTTGTGCAGAACCAGCATTTCTTTTTGAAGCAAATTGATTTAATAAATCTAACAGGGCCTTATTGGCAATACGGGCCTCTTTCGTATATCGTGGTAGCGTAGAACGAATATCATCTTTAGCAAACGTTGTAGTTTCATCAATTTTACCGGCTAAAAATCCCTTTCCAAGAGGACTGAAAGCCACCAATCCGATACCTAATTCTTCAATGGTGGGGATGATTTCTTTTTCATGTTGTCTTGTCCATAGCGAATATTCACTTTGCAAAGCAGTAACAGGCTGCACGGCATGTGCACGGCGAATCGTTTGAGCACCTGCTTCAGAAAGACCAAAATATTTTATTTTACCTTCTTTAATCAACTCTTTTACCGTACCCGCCACTTCTTCAATAGGTACAGTTGGATCAACACGATGCTGGTAAAGTAAATCAATAACATTTACTTGTAATCGTTGCAATGAACCTTCCACGGCTTTTTTAATATTTTCAGGGCGACTGTTTATGCCCACCATTTTACCATCCTGTATGTTGAAACCAAATTTTGTAGCAATTACTACTTCATCACGAAAAGGCGCTAATGCTTCGCCCACCAATTCCTCATTGGTAAATGGGCCATACACTTCAGCAGTGTCGAAAAAGCTAATGCCTTTTTCAACAGCTGTACGTATCAATGATATCATCTCTTTCTTATTAGCAGCGGGGCCATAACCAAAGCTCATTCCCATACAACCGAGGCCGATGGCTGAAACTTCGAGACCGCTGTTTCCTAATTTGCGTTTTTGCAGTTGTGTATCCATAATTATTCATGTTAAAATATGCAACAAAGTTAACCAGGTACCATACTAATAAATAGCAAAAAGCAAACAGGTAATTACGAAATTCAATTATTTTTAAAAGAACGGAAGCGTTAGTGAAAGTGGTAGACCAGCTTTACCTGCCCGACTGATCGCTATTTTTCTTTTTGTGGTAGGGCGGGGTTGTATATGTTTTGCACCTGCGGGATTATGTTTCAATCACCTAATTGTTTGGAAATTGGTTGAGTAAATATTATTAGTAGTACTAAAAATTTTATTTATTGGATTGATCTCAGCTAAATAATTTTTAAATATCGAATGAAGTTTTTTAATCAGCATTTCTCATTTCTAATAAAAAGGAATTATTTTGTAAGGGACTAATTACCTCTGTGATACTTTTGTTGCATTATACTCTTAAGTTTGGAGTTTGAAGAAGTTTTTTATAGAAGTAAGGATGGAAGGTGATAAAACCATCAAGAATAAAAATGCAGAACCTAATACTATCAAACTTGTAACCATATAAAACGTATGCGGTGTATGGGTAGAAGACTTTCCACCTTTATTAACCAAACGAAAAACGAAATAAAACAAATGCCTTTCAACCCCAACATCCATCATCGCAGATCAATACGGTTAAAAGGATACGATTAGTCGCAGGCAGGTTCGTATTTTGTAACAATATGTTGTCATAACCGTGACTGTGTGTTTGGCGAAATTGCGGTCGGTAATGTAGGGGTTGTAAATGTACGGGTTGAAACTGTAGGGGTTGAAAATTTTCAACCCCTACAGTTTCAACCCGTACATTTACAACCCCTACATTACCGACCGCAATTTCGCCAAACACACAGTCACGGTTATGACAACATATTGTTACAAAATACGAACCTGCCTGCGACTAATCGTATCCTTTTAACCGTATTGATCTGCGATGATGGATGTTGGGGTTGAAAGGCATTTGTTTTATTTCGTTTTTCGTTTGGTTAATAAAGGTGGAAAGTCTTCTACCCATACACCGCATACGTTTTATATGGTTACAAGTTTGATAGTATTAGGTTCTGCATTTTTATTCTTGATGGTTTTATCACCTTCCATCCTTACTTCTATAAAAAACTTCTTCAAACTCCAAACTTAAGAGTATAATGCAACAAAAGTATCACAGAGGTAATTAGTCCCTTACAAAATAATTCCTTTTTATTAGAAATGAGAAATGCTGATTAAAAAACTTCATTCGATATTTAAAAATTATTTAGCTGAGATCAATCCAATAAATAAAATTTTTAGTACTACTAATAATATTTACTCAACCAATTTCCAAACAATTAGGTGATTGAAACATAATCCCGCAGGTGCAAAACATATACAACCCCGCCCTACCACAAAAAGAAAAATAGCGATCAGTCGGGCAGGTAAAGCTGGTCTACCACTTTCACTAACGCTTCCGTTCTTTTAAAAATAATTGAATTTCGTAATTACCTGTTTGCTTTTTGCTATTTATTAGTATGGTACCTGGTTAACTTTGTTGCATATTTTAACATGAATAATTATGGATACACAACTGCAAAAACGCAAATTAGGAAACAGCGGTCTCGAAGTTTCAGCCATCGGCCTCGGTTGTATGGGAATGAGCTTTGGTTATGGCCCCGCTGCTAATAAGAAAGAGATGATATCATTGATACGTACAGCTGTTGAAAAAGGCATTAGCTTTTTCGACACTGCTGAAGTGTATGGCCCATTTACCAATGAGGAATTGGTGGGCGAAGCATTAGCGCCTTTTCGTGATGAAGTAGTAATTGCTACAAAATTTGGTTTCAACATACAGGATGGTAAAATGGTGGGCATAAACAGTCGCCCTGAAAATATTAAAAAAGCCGTGGAAGGTTCATTGCAACGATTACAAGTAAATGTTATTGATTTACTTTACCAGCATCGTGTTGATCCAACTGTACCTATTGAAGAAGTGGCGGGTACGGTAAAAGAGTTGATTAAAGAAGGTAAAATAAAATATTTTGGTCTTTCTGAAGCAGGTGCTCAAACGATTCGCCGTGCACATGCCGTGCAGCCTGTTACTGCTTTGCAAAGTGAATATTCGCTATGGACAAGACAACATGAAAAAGAAATCATCCCCACCATTGAAGAATTAGGTATCGGATTGGTGGCTTTCAGTCCTCTTGGAAAGGGATTTTTAGCCGGTAAAATTGATGAAACTACAACGTTTGCTAAAGATGATATTCGTTCTACGCTACCACGATATACGAAAGAGGCCCGTATTGCCAATAAGGCCCTGTTAGATTTATTAAATCAATTTGCTTCAAAAAGAAATGCTGGTTCTGCACAAATCGCATTGGCTTGGGTGCTGGCACAAAAGCCCTGGATTGTTCCTATACCCGGTACAACAAAACTTCATCGGTTAATTGAAAACAATGAGGCTGCTGGTATTTTTTTAACGGACGAAGAATTACAGGAAATTGAAAATGCTTCTGCACATATAAATATATTGGGTAACCGTTACACAGAAGCTATGGAAAAATCAACAGGACTTTGAAAGGAAATAAGTCGGCCACCGGTAATTTATTTTTTAGGTTCTGCCACATCCTCAATCAGCCGCAACAGTTTAATAGTATTGTTTATATTTATTTCAGTTAGTTTTTGATAATCTTCTATTGATATACCACCTTGTATGTTATTTTGCTGGATCATTAGGCCATCATTATTAATAAAATCTTTTAACCAAACAAGTAGCACTACCTGCAATTGGGAAAGATTACTCCTGCTTTCCTGTATTTTATTAGCGGGTATCGTTATAAAGTAAGTTACAATATCAATTAAACCCATCGCGCCAAAAGCAATAGATAATATTGTTTTATCCATTGCACCAAAAATCACAGCAGTAACAATTAGTAGAATCCCCAAAACAAAGGCAATGGTATAAATAAGTAATACTCTTTCGTACGCTTTTAAGGTACCTGTTGCATTATCAATTAATGATACTTTTAGTTTTCTAACCAGGTTCATAGTGTCATCGCCACTTTGTGCAAGTGTTTGATGCTGCCTTAAAAACTCTTTAGTATTGTTATCAACTATTTCCATTTTACAATTTTAGAAGCGATAAAAATTAAATATAAAAATCGAATTATCTTTAACGTATACTAAACAAAATCTAAACAGCTTTGCATTTTAAAAATTGAAGGGTCTTTTCATCCGGTGAATTATGGTAATCGGTATATTGGTAACAAATACTGATCATCATACAATGTTATCCTGGATCCAATAATTGTATTAGATTGATAAGAATAGTATGCCAATCGTTTTTTATTTATTCAGTCGCTTCCAGCTTTCATTAAAGGTTATATTCGGATCAAAAGACGGGTCATTACTGAGCAGATAAGATCCATCTCCTTTGCTCCAAGCATTGGAGTAACCGCTGGTTAGCTCAACCTTATTACCGCCATCATCGGTCCATCCATCAACGCCCCGAAGGTATTCGCCAAACTGTTGATTAAACTGTTCCGTGCTATTAGAAGAGCTATTATTTTTTTCCCAATTACGAACAATATTGTTACCTATTTCTTCCTGGGCCCGTCTTGAAATTTCTATTTGCTTTCCTAGTTCTACCTGTGCGCTCCGTCCAATATTTGCAAAGAAAGTTTGTACTGCAGTTGCCCATTGGGGATTGATCTTTGAGCTGCTAAAAAAAGTACTTGCGATCTTACGAGCCATAGCTTCGTTTCCTGTTTTGTATTTCAACACGATTCGCATCGATACATAACACTGATAAGTATTCGCCATTCCCCCCTGTGTACCTGGCATTGTTGTAATAGTTTGCATTACAGTACAAAAAGCAAGGCCCTCATTATTATCCGCAAATTCTAGCATACCTTCTGCAGCACTGCCTTTATGGCTATAGGCATTATTGCCCGCCTGCCTTGCAATAGTTGTCATTTGCCTGGCCCCTTCATCCATTTGTTGCTGTAATGCATCAATTGGCTTTGCTGTTTTTACCTGTGCTTTTAAATAAGGCGCCAGGTACTTACGTATATAACCTGTAGCATCTTCTGGTTTTGCAATATTGCAAGAGTGCATATTGAAGCCTCTCTTCATTGCATCCAGATAAACAGGATCATTACTCCAATCAAACTGAGTAACGGGAAACATCAATAACTCAAATTCTTTATCGGGTGATGTTGCTTGTATAGAAGCCTGCACCATTTCAGGCATGCATTTATTGGTTCCATTCCATTGTATTGCAGAATTTACCTGCCAGTTAGCGGGCAATAAAAATGAACTTACCTCAACAGGTTGATTAAAACCCTGGGCATCCACTACACGAAATCGCTTAAGAATTACATAATCTTTTCCTTCCACAGCTTTTGAGGTTTTATTGTTTGAACCATTTGTAGTATTACTTTTTTCGGAAGGCTCAGAATTACAGGAAAGCAAAAAAGTTAAAAATCCTGCAATGATTAATATTTTACTCATAGTTAAAATTATTCTACACGCAACTTTATTATTGGATGGACAGTATTTTGTGGGGCTTCAGAAGAATTGGGAGAGATTTGAACAACAAATAAACAACAGGCTAATCCAACTATCAATAATCCTTTTGGATAAGCGCTAAAATCAACAAACAGCAGGTTTGTTATTCCAGCGTTATACTATCCATTCGGAAAATGAATAGACAGGTGTATTTTTTATGATCAACATAGCTCGTTCCAACAACTTTTAATTTTCATCTTCCTTCGTACCATACATACGAATAAGCATTCTTGCACGGGCCAGGTTCCTCATGAAATTTTGTTGCGATCGATTGTTAAGTAAATGTGTTACAAACCTCAAGCCTTCCTTTTATACTTACTTTAAAAGAAGCTGCCATTTTATTTCTATATTTACGTTGTGTTTTCCCGATCATTTATATACGTTCACGATAATTATTAAATCATGTATAAATTATTTTTTTCCAGTCTACTACTTTTAATAGGTGTTTTTAGAATAGCTGGCCCTGTCAAAAACAATGATCAATCAGGAAGGGAAATCATACGTTGTCATCCCCTGCCGAAAGCCGATGATATGAGTTTGTTTGCAAATGATCCGAATTTTGTGGCGCTGCATCTTTCTCCTCTATCTATTCAATATGATGCCAATGGCGAAATGATTAGTATGCCCGCAACGGATGGCACCAATGCAACCGGATATATCATCAAAGCAACAAAGAAATCGGATAAATGGTTATTTGTTTACCAGGAATGGTGGGGATTGAATGACCATATAAAAAAACAGGCAGATATTTTTTATAAAGATTTAGGAGGAACGGTGAATGTATTGGCGCTTGACATGTATGATGGCAAACAAACCAGCGACCCGAAAGAAGCCATGCAACTAATGCAACGTGTAATTGAAAGCAGGCTGGAAAATATTGTAAAAGCAGGGATTACCTACGCAGGAGAAAAAGCAAAAATTGCTAATATTGGTTGGTGTTTTGGGGGCGGCTGGTCATTAAAATCAGCCTTGCTTAGTGGTAAACAAAATATAGGATCAGTGATGTATTATGGAATGCCGGTAAAAGATATAGAGAAATTAAAAACATTGAACAGTGATGTATTGGGGTTATTTGCTACAGAAAATTATATTTCTAAACAAGTAATAGAAGAATTCGCTGCGAATATGAAAATAGCCGGCAAAGAGTTAAACTATACTATTTTCGATGCGGTACATGGTTTTGCTAATCCGAGTAATCCCAAATATGATGAGGCAAAAGCCAAAGAAGCCTATATACTTGCCATTGCTTATCTGAAAAAGAAATTCAGTGCTTGATAATCTGGTATAGATCATACAATATATTGGAAAGAGCTGCTCTGCCGACATATGTTAACAAAGTATAGTGACTCTTTCTTTTTTGGTCAAAAGCTGTATAAATATTGGTACTTTTGCCGGATTCATTTTTACAGGTATTACCAAGTATTTATCATGAAATTTTACAATCTTCTGATTCGTTTTCGCCTTCAGCTCGGACTTTTATTAATTGCGATAGGTATCATCACCAATATTTATGCAAGCTTCTGGCCAGCTTTTCCTGCATATTTTATAGGTGTCATTTTAATTGCCGGACATTTTTTTATCGGGCCCTTAAGATTGATACAAACCCATCTTGAAACGGGTAATATAGAAGGCGCAGAAAAAGTAATTAAATCGATTAAGTATCCTAACCTGCTTTATAAGCCTGTTCGCTCTGCGTATTATACGGTTCGAGGGCAAATGGCAATGATGAAGCAGGATTATGATGGCGCCGAAACCATGATGAAAAAGGGCCTTGACCTTGGATCGCCTATGAAAGAAGTAAAAGGGGCCAGTTTATTGCAGATGGGTATGATTTCTATGCAAAAAGGGAATATAAAACAAGGTGAAAATTATATAAGGCAGGCCATACGGGAAGGGTTACCCGATAAAGATAATGAAGCGGCAGCCTATCTGCAAATGTGTAATATAATGATGAACAAAAGAGAATTTCGTGCGGCGAAAGAATTTTTTCGCAAAAGCAAAGCACTAAAACCAAGCAATCCGGAAATTATCAAACAAATTAAAGACGTAGAAAAATATATCAGCCGGATGCCTGGATAATTTAACGATGTTAAAGTAAACCAATTCAGCCCCACTAATTTTGTTTCCGCTGAAGGATGAAGAGCTCTTCACTTCAGCTTTGCACCTTTAAGGATATCATTTGTCAAGAAAGCCTGAAGTTGTTTTCTTTTGTTTGTGGTCCCGTGGTAATCTTTTTCCCACCAAAGCACGAAGTGTTTTTCTTCTGTTACTTGTGATCATTCATTGCCGCGAAACCGCGAAGTTATTTTCTTGGCCCTTCGTGATCTTGTGGTTATTCATTGCCGCGAAACCGCGAAATTGTCTTCTTGTGTCCTTGTGATCTCGTGGTCATTCAATAAGAAAATTTAGTTCGCTTTAAACTTTCATATCTAATTTTCTTATTTAAGAAAATAAGTATCAGTTGAAAATTTATCAACCAAATATTTCTTTCTCCACTTCGGTTGAAGGGCGTCCAATATTATTCCTTCTGCAAAACCAACTGCATAAATACATACCCGTTGTTGTTCGCGTAATTTTAATTCCTTAAGATTTTTTAATTGGCTCAAGTAATACTGTTCCACATATTCTTTTACAGGTATATATCCAGGAATATTTTTTACTTCGTTAGAGACATTATATAAGTTCAATGATTGCAAAAATTTGTACTCAGTATAATTGGCAAGCCCTTCCTGCCAAACCTGGAAAGAAAAATATCGATAATCTTTCGGACTGAGGATACGCTGAAAATTTTTTTTCTCTTTCATAAAAGTACTAACCCTTTTCTTAAACTCTTTTTTTCCGATCGCCTGCACAGCCTTTAGTAAAGCGCCAGAATATTTTTCATATAAGTCGATGACGGGAATACTATCGTAAGGAAATGGATAATTCAACATCCACATACCGGTTTGATCGCCACCACTAAGATTTAATTTTTCGACCCCAGCTTGATAATTTTCTTGAGAATAAACATACTGGTGAAAATGCTCGTGCAAAAGGGTAATCATCCAGTCCGTAACCGATCGGCCAGTATTGGCAATAGTGCCTACCACAATACAATTCACACCACTCACGGCAGGAAAAGTTGCTAACAAACCAGTATTATAAATTCGTTTACGTTGATAAACATCTTCTTTTAGAATTGGGTCCTTGCCTATCAATACAAAATCGGTTGATGGATAGGGATGGTAAACCAAATACTCAATCGAATCGGTTACTAAAACAATTGAAAAAGGTATTTTACTGATTCCGGGCCAAATTTTATTTCCCAGTTGATCGGATATTTTTTTGGCTTCCTTTATTAATAATGCTTCAGTGGTGCCAATACCGGTTGCAAAGGAAAACAAACTGGAACAAAAAGCTATTAAACTTACGACGATGATGCGGTACATAAGCAATATTTGTTGCTAATATACGAATTTATTCGTACAAAAATAGATTTGGATGTTTTTTATGCGTTCAGCCCATTTAAAAGAAATGTAGGAAAAAGCATCAATCATTAACCGTCCTGGAAAGATACCTACCTTAAAAAATACGTGTACTGGTTTTGAATGAGTTCGCTTTATTCTTTAATCTAACTAAAGAAACTTCAGTAAAAGAATAGATGATCTGCTTCCAATTATTTGGTTGAGCGATTAAGTACCAAATAGCTCTTCTACTTTTTTGAAACGGTAATTAAATATTTGCGCCAACTGCTTTTTAACAAATAAACTATTTAACAGATCGCCGACCCACCAGCCCGGCAATTTATAATGAACAATATCCGTCATCTCTATTCCACCTTCCACTTCTTTAAAATGGTGTTGATGATGCCACATCGTATAAGGTCCAAAACGTTGTTCATCTACAAAATATAATTTGTCTTGCACATGTGTAATCTCCGTCATCCAATACAAAGGGATATTCAACACAGGTTTTACCTTGTATTCAATTACCTGACCGGCGTACATTCTCGTACCCTGATGGGTAGAAATAATTCGAAATTCCATCTCGGGAGGAGTAATCGCCTGTAGATTGGCGGGACTCGAAAAAAAATCCCATGCTTTTTCTAAACTTATTGGGATAACCTGAATTGTTTTAAACGAATGGACCGACATAATTAAACTATTTAGGATAGGTTATTATAACCAATCCAGGGCAAATTAGTTTATAATCCGTGGTCATTTTTTATTTGAATTATACAAAGTGCAAGGGTATTTGATATATTATCAATCAATCCAGGTATTAATTCAAGATTAGTTTTGGCTTTTCCACCGGCTTCTACCGTACGAATATCATCTTTAAGCAATACGATACCCATTGAATCGATGGTAGACTTCATTTTATGCGCATGCTTACCTACCATGTCCCAATTCGCTTGCTCAAGTGCTTGCTTCAATTCGTTTACATGTGAAGGCATGGTATCAACAAATAATTGAACCATAGTTTTTATGAATCCGATATCACCGCCGGATATTGATTCTATCATTGAAAGGTCATATAATTTTTCAGTTGCTTCCATGGTAATTATTTTGTTGATACTTCGCCAGCTTGTATCATTCGATAGAGCGTAGATTTGCCCACATCTAATTTCTTAGCAACGAGCAAAACATCCTTATCGTATTTATTTAAGAAATGCTGAATAATTTCTGTTTCGTATTCTTTGAGCGTTTTTTCGCTGCTCATTATATTATTTACAGAGCTGCGTCCATTAATAGAAATATGCTCAGGTAATATCGTATCACCATCCGTCATCACTACCGATAATTCCATAATAGATCTTAATTCACGAACATTGCCCGGAAAAGGATAGTCGAGTAATTTTTGTTGGGCATCCTGTGATAAGGATTTTTTTTCGGAACCATTCTCCTTGCAAAAACCATCAATAAAATGTTTGGCCAATTGAAGTATATCATTTCCTCTATCCCTGAGTGGTGGCAATTGAATAGGTAAACCAATCAACCGGTAATAAAGATCTTCTCTAAAAGTTTTATTTTCTACTTCTTCAGTAAGATTGCGGTGAGTTGCAACAATTATTCGTACATTAATAGGAACCATTTCATTACCGCCTACTCTGTTTATTTCTCTTTCCTGCAACACCCTTAATAATTTTGCCTGCAAACTAATTTCCATTTCCCCAATTTCATCAAGGAATAAAGTTCCATTGTTCGCTTCTTCAAACTTACCAATGCGCCGGGTTACTGCACCAGTAAACGCACCCTTTTCATGACCAAATAATTCGCTTTCAATTAAGTCTCTCGGAATGGCCGCTACATTCACCGCTACAAATGGTTTTTTACTTCTATCAGAATTATAATGAATCGCCTTCGCTACCATTTCTTTTCCGGT
Source organism: Chitinophagaceae bacterium (assembly GCA_046153465.1). Taxonomy (GTDB): domain Bacteria; phylum Bacteroidota; class Bacteroidia; order Chitinophagales; family Chitinophagaceae; genus Endoryza. The sequence goes on along the minus strand of JBJXDV010000277.1, from coordinate 6,027 downwards.
TCCTGTTTCGCCAGCAATAGAAACGGTAATATTCGTTTTAGTTGCCTTTTCTATAAGCGTAAAAACTTTTTCAATGGATTCACTTTTGCCAATAAGAAATTTCGAGTAATCATATTTTTTTCCCACCTGCTCTTTCAAATGCTCTACTTCTTTCTTTAATCCATTAATTTCTGTGAGATGCATTAATGAATTCCATATTCGGTCCTTTGCGTCGTCATCCTTTACGATATAATCGAAAGCACCATTTCGTAATAAGTTAATAGCAGTACGTACATCTTCCTGACCCGAAATAATAATGACCTGTATAGAAGGATGTGCCTCTCTAATTCGTTTTAAAACTTCACTGCCGTCCATATCGGGCATGGAATAATCGAGTGTTACTACATCGGGTAGCTCGTGAAGACTGCTGAAAAAATCATGAGAGTTTTCAAAACGCCTTACTTCAAACTCGGGGTTTAAAGAAAGATAATGCTGTAACATAGAACCATACCAGGTATCGTCCTCTAAAATAAAAACCTTTAGATTATTACTATTCTTCATTGAAATTGGATTCACTCTTTCCTATAACGCAGTAAATTCAATTTTATTCCCAAAAAAAGAATTTTTCCCCTTAATCAACGTCAATATCAAAATTATTTTTAAAAGGATAAGAATCAGGGTGTAGTTGTTTCCCCTTAGCGGAATTTTTCTCTTAAGTACCTTTAGGAGAATGCTTAAAGCGAGGTTTTTTATCGAATCACTATCTTTGAACAATGAGTTTCAACCAGCAAAAACTGACGCAAAAATTTTTACAGGAGTATGAGAAATTAAATGAACAGCAAAAAAAAGCCGTTGGAACCATTGAAGGCCCGGTGATGGTTATTGCCGGACCGGGCACTGGAAAAACTCAAATACTTGCCAGCCGCATTGGAAAAATATTATTAGATACGGATGCGGCCCCGGAAAATATTCTATGCCTTACTTATACCGATGCAGGAGTGGTTGCCATGCGCAAACGTTTATTGCAATTTATTGGCCCGGATGCTTACAAAGTGAATCTCTTTACGTTTCATGCTTTTTGCAATGAGGTAATCCAGGAAAATCTTCCCGTTTTTGAGAAAACAGCACTCGATGCAATATCCGATTTAGAAAGGATTGAATTGTTTAAAGAACTGATCGATTCCTTTCCAAAAAATCATCCTTTAAAAAGATATCGTGGTGATGTTTATTTCGAAATTAATAATCTTCACTCCCTATTCAGTACAATGAAGAAGGAAGGATGGACCCCGTCTTTCATAGAAGAAAAAATAAAAGAATATCTGAAGGATCTGCCAAACCGTGATGAATTTATCTATAAGAAAAAATATAAAGAGTTCCAGGCCGGAGATCTTAAAAAAGAAAAGTTTGAAGAAGAACAAAATAAGATGGAAAAACTATTGGCTGCTGTTAACGAATTTGATCGTTTTCAGCAACTGATGCAAAAAAAGAATCGATATGATTTTGATGATATGATTAATTGGGTGATCAAGGCTTTTGAAGAAAATAAAAACCTGCTCGCTAATTACCAGGAACGTTTTCAATACCTGCTGGTAGATGAATACCAGGATACCAGCGGTACACAAAATAAAATTGTTGAACTGCTTATCAATTTCTGGGATAGACCCAATGTATTTGTGGTGGGCGACGATGACCAAAGTATTTACCGTTTCCAGGGCGCAAATGTAGAGAACATGAACGCCTTCATGAAGAAATATTCAAACCTGTTAGTAGTTGTGTTAGAAAGAAACTATCGTTCTACTCAACCCATCCTCAATATTTCCAAAACACTTATTGAACGAAATGAGGAACGATTAATAAAAACGAATCCGGAATTGAAGCTTTCTAAAGAACTGATTTCTTCTAATCCCAAAATCCTGCAACTTACCCAAGCTCCCGTAATCAATCAATATGAAACACAACAGCAAGAAATGGTGGGCATTGCTTTGCAAATTCAACAACTTGTACAGCAACAAAACATAGCTCCCGGAAGAATTGCCGTTATATACAAAGAAAATAAATACGGCGAAGCACTTAATCAATACTTACAACTATTGAATATACCTGTTTACAGTAAACGAAATCAAAATATCCTGGAAATATCATTATCGCAAAAAATTTTATTACTCTTAAAATACCTGGCCGCCGAGCACGATATACCTTATGGAGGTGACGAAATGTTATTTGAAATCCTGCATTTTAATTGGTTTCAAATTCCTGCGGTAGAAATTGCCAGGCTAAGTGTAGAGGTAGCTGAAAAACAATTTGGAGAAAATAAGACTTCGCTCAGGCGCCTGATTTATGAAAAGGCAATGGCACCCCCCAAAGATCTTTTTTCAAAAGGATTGAATGAACAATTAAAAAAAACCTCGGCCTTATTGGAGCAACTGATCAGTGATGTGCCTAATATCACCCTTCAGCATTTATTCGAAAACACTATACGCGAAGCAGGCATACTAAAACATATTATGGAAAGTGCAGATAAGCATGCACAATTACGAATACTAACGGGCCTCTTTGATTTTGTAAAAGAAGAAACCCATCGTAATCCATTAATGGGTCTCCAGGAATTGATCACCATTATAGAGTTGATGGAAAAAGAAAACATTTCCTTACCGCTTGTACAGGTCAGCGGAAGTGATAAAGGCGTAAATCTTTTAACTGCACATGGCAGTAAAGGTCTCGAGTTTGAATATGTTTTTATTGCCGGATGTAATGCCGCTTTTTGGGAAAAGAAACGAAAGCCCGGAGGAGGTTATAGTTTGCCCGATACCTTATTTGCCTCTCAACCTAAGCATAAAGATGAAGAAGAACTTCGACGATTATTTTATGTTGCCCTTACCAGGGCTGAGCAATTTCTTTCTATATCGTATAGCCGATTTAAAAACGATGGAAAGGAATTGGAGCCTTCCATGTTTATTGCAGAAATACAGGAGGAACATCCAGCGCTTAATACGAGGCAGGCTTTGGTAAATGCAGAAGATTTATCTTTATTTACTAGCCTTCAGTTTACTGAAACCGCTCCTGAAATTGAAAAACTGGAAGAAGATTTTGTGTCTACACTTTTGGAAAAATTTGTAATGAATGTAACGGCTCTCAATAATTTTTTAAAATGTCCGCTTGAGTTTTATTTCAAAAACCTGGTTCGCATTCCATCACCCAAAAACGAAGCAACCGAGTTTGGATCTTCTGTACACTATGCCCTTGAAAAACTGTTTAGAAAATTGCAGGAGAATGGTAGCAATGAATTTCATTCAAAAGAAAAATTTGTATCCGATTTTGAATGGTATATGCATCGTCACCGCGAAAGTTTTACCAAAGAACAATTTGAGCGCCGGCTGGAATACGGAAAAGAAGTATTGAGTAATTATTACGATAAAAACATTCCGCATGCAAATAAAATAGTAGCTATTGAACGCACGATTCGCAATGTAGTAATCAACGGTGTACCGCTCAAAGGTAAACTCGATAAATTAGAATTTGATGGCAAATCGGTTAACGTGGTAGATTATAAAAGCGGTGACGCAGATAAAGCCATTCCAAAGTTAAAAGGCCCGAATGAAAAAGATCCTAACGGGGGCGACTACTGGAGGCAAGCCGTATTCTATAAAATTCTCGTAGATAATAACGGGCTAAAGGATTGGAGGGCCATCAGCACAGAATTTGATTTTATTGAACCCGATAAAAAGAAAAATTACCGGAAAGAAAAATTGGTGATTACCGCTGCTGACATTACTACGGTTACAGAACAGATAAAATCGACCTGGCAAAAAATTCAAAACAGGGAATTTTATACAGGCTGTGGCAAAGCCGACTGCCATTGGTGCAATTTTGTTAAAACGAATAATATGGCTATTGCCTTGCACGAATTACAGGAGGAGGAAGAAAGTAGTGACTTAACGAGTTAAAAAATAAACCCATCAACATTTAATAGATTATTAAGAAAATAGCAGTCATTTATAGGTTCAAACCAAGTAAGTTTGCGGTTCTTCTATGACAAAAAATTTATCCATAAAAATAGTATTGCCCGGACTTTTTATTCTTTCGCTACTTTCACAGGTGGTTCTGCTAACAGGTTGCGCCAATATAATTCCACCCGTAGGCGGGCCAAGAGACTCAATTCCTCCTGTATTGGTTTTTGCAAAACCTGCCGATTCAGCCAGAAGTTTTGCAGGTAAAAAAATTGTCTTTGAATTTAACGAGTTTATTCAGTTAGATAATATAACGGAAAACCTGCTGGTATCACCAACTCCAAAGATTAATCCTATTGTTGAATCTAAACTGCGCAACTTAACGATTACTATTAAAGACACACTGGAACCCAATACAACCTACACCTATAATTTTGGTAATGGAATAAAAGATGTAAATGAAAACAATGTACTGAGAAATTTTTCTTACTCATTTTCCACAGGATCTACCATTGATTTGCTTCAGCTTTCCGGCAAAGTAATTTTAGCCGAATCGGGTAAATCAGATAGTACACTTATTGCGGTTCTTTATCGAAGTGGGGAAGATTCTTTAGTATACAAAGAAAAGCCCCGATATATTACCCGCCTAGACAAAGAAGGCAATTTTAATTTTCGAAATTTACCCACCGGTACTTTTTATTTATATGCATTTAAAGATGAAGGCGGGTCCAAACGTTACCTTTCCAAAAGCCAATTATTTGCTTTTGCTGATTCCGCTGTTTTGATCAACGGTTCGGTTAAACCTGTTACGCTTTATGCATTTGCCGAAAAAGAAGAAGTTAAGCGCACAGGCCAGGCTGTTACTACAAGGGTACCCGGCAATCGTGGAACCAAGGCTGCGGCAGATACCAGGTTACGCATTGAAACCAACCTTGAAAATGGAGAAATGGATTTACTAAAGCAATTAGAAGTATATTTTCGGCTGGCTCCATTAAAAGATTTCGACTCTTCCAAAATTATTTTTACCGACGATAAATTTAAACCTATTACCAATTACTCCATTGTACGTGACACAGGTAATACCAAACTTACCCTAAATTATGCGTGGACGGAAAATACCGGTTATGCATTGTTGGTAGATAAAGATTTTGCAATGGATACTGCAGGAAGAAAGCTTACGAAAACAGATACATTGCTTTTTCGTACAAAAAAACAGGGGGCATATGGATTGGTTCGTCTTCGTTTTCCAAATCTCGATCTTTCTAAAAACCCGGTACTTCAATTTGTACAAAGTGATGAAATAAGAATTTCCTATGTATTTACTTCGAAGGAATATGTTGCCAAACTATTTATACCAGGTGAATATGATCTGCGTATTTTATACGATGAAAATAAAAATGGTAAATGGGATGCTGGTCAATTCTTCGGCACACGTCGCCAACCAGAAAAAGTAGTTCCGGTAACAAGAAGACTAACTGTAAAAGCCAACTGGGATAATGAAATAGATATTAATTTATAATTGTTTCATTGGTACTCGTTTCTTCTCTTTGATCTCTTTTGCCTCTTTTCTCTTTTGTCTCCTGGCTATATTGGCAAAGAGTTTAAAGGAGGAAGAAAGAGTATACAAGTTCAATCTCTCACATATACCTACTTCAATCGTTGCGTCTTGGCATCGTTGCGAGCTATATTCCCCCTTGGTGTCACAAAGAAATCCATTCACCTTCAAATCAAATGCCCTTAATAATAGTCAGTTTAAATTTCCGCCATTTCGGCACAAAAACTCCAAACTAATAAGCTACTTTTGCCTTATGCAATTCTCTTCGTCTTTATTGGAAAATGCCGTTAACGAATTTGCCAAACTGCCGGGTATTGGAAAAAAAACAGCTTTAAGGCTCGTACTTCATTTATTGAAAAAAGATCCGGAAAAAGTAGAGGCTCTTGGTGAGGCGGTGACCCGTATGCGAAAAGAGATTAAATTTTGCCAACGCTGCTGCAATGTAGCTGATGCCGATATCTGTTCTATTTGCTCCAACAGCATGCGTCACCAGGAGGTTATTTGCGTGGTAGAAAATATTCGCGATGTAATTGCCATTGAAAGCAC
>JBJXDV010000276.1:0-11929 GCA_046153465.1 Chitinophagaceae bacterium | reverse complement strand
AAATTTACCTGATCGTTGTTGGATCAATTCTGTTTAATTGGCTCTTTTGGAATGAGAAGATGGGTATTAATACAGCGATCTATGATCTTTTTCTACTCGCTTTTCTTTTTTATCTATACCCTGATGCCAGGCATTCTTCCACGGTGAGGTGGCTACTTGCAGGCCATCTCATTTGCCTGGCTATGATCATCGTTCACAATACGCTACTTAGTAAATTTGGGTTTTGGATAACCCTCTTATTATTGGTATCCTTTGTGCAATATTTACATCATTCCTTATGGTTTGCCACCGGTAGTATTTTACAAAATATTGTTTTCGCGGTGCCTGGTTTTGTAGACGCGATGGGTAAACGAAAAACAAAAACAGTATCTAATCGAAAATTTTCCAAGCTTGTAAGAGTAGCTTTTTTTCCATTGTTTTTGCTGATCTTATTTTTTATCATTTATTCTTCAGCAAACAGTGTTTTTTCATCAATGAGTTCCAGGCTACTGACGAGGATAGAAAATTTCTTTGGTAATTTTTTTGACTTCTTCTCTTGGTACCGGTTATTGTTTTTCCTGCTTGGCCTTTTCATTACTACTTTTCTATTGCTACGAAGTAAACTCAATTATTTTTCAGAAAAAGAAAAGTCTTACTCCAACGAACTTTTAAGAGTAAGAAAGTCGTATGCACAAAGCGTAAAGGATTTTTTGCATGATTTAATAACAGGCTTTCTTGGAAAATTTGCGAGTGGTATGATGGCATTGAAAAATATGAATACGATCGGCTTCATCAGCCTGCTGCTGCTGAATGTTTTACTTATCATTGTAAATAGTATCGATATTTCTTATATCTGGTTCGGGTTTAACGCAAAAGAAGTTAACCTCTATGAAATTATTCATGAAGGAACTGAACTGTTAATCGTTTCAATTATGATGGCAATGATGGTATTGCTGATTTTTTTCAAAGGCAATCTCAATTTTTATCAAAAAAATAAATGGATAAAAAGAGCAGCCTGCTTATGGATCATTCAAAATATGATATTGGTGATTTCTGTTTTTCTTCGCGATTATCATTATATCAATCAAACAGGCCTCGCCTATAAACGAATTGGAGTGCTGTTCTATTTAGTACTTGTTTTGATTGGACTGATTAGCGTGTTCTGGAAAATTTTTAAAAGAAAGTCAACGTATTACCTGATGCGTGTAAATGCCTGGGCAGTAATAATACTTCTTGTATTGGCGTCAACAGTGAATTGGGACGAACAGATTGCCAGGTATAATCTAAACCACCAAAATGAAATTGTAATGCCCGTTGATTTTATGGTAACTCTTTCAGGCAAGGCGCTGCCTTTATTAGATAATCACAAGGAAGATTTGAAAAAGCATCAATCCATTATTAAAGAAAAAGGGCAATGGAAATCTAATTGCGACGATTGCTTTCTGGAAATTCTCGAAGGAAATATTAACCAGTACAGGGAAGACAATAAAAATTATTCATGGCTTTCCTGGAACAAGGCCGATGTATTCATCAGTAATTACCTTGGTATTAAAAATAATAATTCCAAATAACAGTGAAACCAATTTTTAGAATAACCTTTTTGATTTGGATAAGAGCAGTTTTTTTTAATGCGCTCTTTATCGGTACATACATATTTCTGAAAGATGGGTTTCAAGGATCAATAATTTTTCTGATTGTTCTGCTCATGGGCCTTATTGTAACGGCTCCCTTATTGGTAATAATTCATCCGATCGTGAGATTATCATTGAAAATTCCTTACAGTGCAAGCGGCCGGCATGCGTGGTTAACTTTTTCATTAGTGGTACTGGTTGTTGCTTTTTATAGTTTTATTTTAGTTGTAATAATCGAGTCTTTTAGATGGGATAATGAATTTCAATTAATCGTTCTTGCAGCAATCATTAGTGTGATGATTGCAACAGGGTTGGTGAAGTTGTCGTATAGTAAACTCGGCCAGATTGAACCAGCGTAGCGTATAAATAATTAGATTTAACAGAGCAGTAATGTCGATTGTTAGACAAGTTCTGCGAAATCTCAAAAAAAAATAAAATGAACCTGAATAAATAGGCAGATATGAAACCAAATCAATTTTCATTTCAACAACGATTAAAAAGTTTTCGCTTTGCTTTCAACGGAATTATTTCGTTTTTACAAAAAGAACACAATGCATGGATACATTTACTGGCAACCATTGTTGTTATTGTGCTTGGCTTAACATCGAAATTATCTTCTGGAGAATGGGTGGCAATATTACTAGCTGTAGCACTGGTATGGATGTCCGAAATGTTTAATACCTGTATCGAAAAATTAATTGATTTTATTGCTGTCGATAAGCACCCATCCTTAAAATTTATTAAAGATGTGGCTGCAGGTGCTGTACTGGTATGTGCAATAACTTCTATAGTTATCGCTCTAATTATTTTTATTCCTCATTTTAATCTTTTTTAGTAATGAACACGTTGTCTTTTAGTAAGCGTATTTATTTTTTACGAACCGAAACAGACCGACTCTTAGCTTCGTCTATGTTTTTTAGCGTATTGTTGGTGTTAGCAAGTCTTACGCATACCAGCTACCCAGGTTCACTTTTTCTGGTTTGGAATCTTTTTCTTGCCTATATCCCTTATGCTATTTCTAATTGGCTACACTACCAACCAGCATTTATAGAAAGCCGCTGGAAATTTCTACTGGTTTTCATTGCCTGGTTATTTTTTATACCCAATTCATTTTATATACTTACTGATCTTTTTCATTTAGGTGAAGTAAGGAACCTGCCTCCCTGGTACCATTTGATAATGCTTATTTCTTTTGCATGGAATGGTTTATTAATAGGTATTGTATCGGTACGGCAAATGGAGAAAATACTTGAAGCGAAATGGGGAAGATATACTCCATGGTTGTTTATTTATCCAATTATGTGGTTAAATGCTCTTGGAATTTATATAGGCAGATATCTCAGGTTTAATAGCTGGGATCTCATCACAAAACCGCTTGATTTATTAAGTGATATTATGATGATGCTTGTACATCCAATTCAATTTAAGGGTGCCTGGGGTATGGTTCTGAGTTTTTCTGTTTTTATGACTGTAGTTTACATAGTATTTAAAAAAATTGGTAGAATGATATCCTGATTCAACTAACTACGTAGAACAATATTCCATTTAGTATTCTTTCTAACTTATTCGTATCAGTAAAGCTATTTTATGAAGTATATACACTGATAAAATTACTTTTATTAGATATCTTCCTGTGAAAAAAATAGTTATCAGGGAATTGTATCGGTTATTGATGACCGGGGCTATTTTCAAGAGGTACATTATGCAAATACACATACTATAAACCTTAAATGAAAATACTAATTATAAATCCGCCACATTTGTCAATTGGAAGTAGAATGCCAAATGAGCATTTACCACCATTAGGACTTTTGTCAATTGGCGGACCGTTGATTGATGCAGGACACGAAGTACAACTTTTAGATGCAGATTATTATAACTATAAAATTGAAGTAATTGTAAAATTAGTAATTGAAAGTAATCCCGATGCTATTATGTTAGGTCATTCAGGTTCAACCACTGCCCAACCGATAATTAATGACATTACCAAAATTATCAGACACAAAAACAAAGAAATAAAAATAATAATTGGTGGTGTTTTTCCGACCTATCATTGGAATGAAATTTTAGAAGACAATCCTCAAATCGATTACATTGTTTGTGGTGAAGGTGAAGAGATAGTATTGAATCTAATCACTGCCATTGCGTCCAAAACAAGTTTGGAAATAATAAAGGGATTAGCAGTAAGAATAAATGGAATACCGTTAAAAACGGCACCCGCTGAAAATATTAAAAGTCTTGACGATTTCCGTATTGGTTGGGAGTTAATGAAAGGCTATAATTATACCTATTGGGGTAAACGAAAGGCAGTAGTAATTCAGTTTTCACGAGGATGTCCCTACCCATGCACCTATTGCGGGCAGAGCTTATTTTGGAAGAAATGGAGACATAGAAGTGCTAAATCCCTTGCAGATGAAATGGAAATGCTACACAAAGAATACGGTATAATCGTTTTCAACTTCGCGGACGAAAACCCATCCTCAAATCCCAAAGCGTGGAAAGAATTTCTGGAAGCACTGATTCAAAAGAATTTGAAATTAATATTGGTTGGATCTATTAGAGCCGACAATATTGTTAGAGATGCGGACTTTTTACATTTATACAAAAATGCAGGATTTGAAAGGTTTTTATTAGGAATTGAGAACTATGACGAAGTTGTACTTGAAAAAATTAAGAAAGCAGGAACAGTTTCAAACGACAAAGAAGCAATTCAGTTATTACGAAAACATAACATTCTTTCGATGGCAACGTATGTTGTTGGCTTTGGAGAAGAAAAGTCGAAAGATTTTTACAACAGTTTAAAACAGTTATTATCTTATGACCCAGACCAGGTTCAACTACTTTATGTTACCCCACATAAATGGACACCGTATTTTGAAGATGTAAAAGACAAAGAAATTATTTTGACTGACCAAAGAAAATGGGATTACAAACATCAAGTAATAAGAACACGCTATCTAAAACCTTGGGTAGTTATTTTATATGTAAAACTTATTGAAATTATTATGCAAACAAGACCGAGTTCATTAAAAAGATTATTCTTCCATAGGGAAGCAAGATTAAGAAGTGCAATGCGTTGGTACACACGAATTGGTAGGCGAGTATGGATTTGGGAACTTTATCAATTCTTTTTTGTAACCAAATTGACAACTGAAAAAATAAAAATGAAAGACTTTTGGAAATAATGAAGCGCAGCTCGATAGTCTTTTGACTTGGTTTTTATGCAAACGCTGTTAACTTATTTTGATGTGGAGAAGCAAATAAAAAAAAGCGAACCCAGGTTCGCTTGTAAAGAAGTATAAAAAAATGCAATAGAAATATTTTATTGACACCAGGAAGTTACATACTATCTTTTAACTACAAAGATTTGAATTCTTAAAAGTCGATACCCATCGCAAAATACCAGATAGGTTTTCCTCGGAAGAACCCATCCATTTGCCAGGCTGCATCGAGTCGTAGGAAATAACCTAGTAGTGTACTGCGTGCACCAAAACCATAGCCACCCAGGAATGGACCAATTCCGCCAGATTTAATTCTTACTACCACTGGAATTGAAGGATTTTCAAATACCGATGTAGGTCGCTTAAGGTTACCAATTCCACCTGACCATGCACTACCTAGATCAAGAAACTGTACAACCTGAAAATTCCTGATAAATGCATTATTGATCGGTCGATTTAACAAAGTTGGAAATACAGGCAGACGAAACTCACTATTAAGCACAATTGCATTATTTCCATTAGAAACGTTTTGTTTGAAACCGCGCATGTTTACCGCAAGCGATTGATAAGAGTACTCATTATCTGCTCCGGCTCCGTCTGTGGGGTTGGGTTTACGGTTAAACTTTGGGAACATCCAGCCATCCACTCCACCGAGATAATAGATTATCTTTTGTTCTCCTAATGAAAAATCAGCAGAGACCCTTCCTGCCCATATAAAATTGCGGTATATAGGATAATAGTAACGTAAATCACCACCAATATTAAAATTCAATGCTCCTTTTTTTAAGTCGAGACCTGCACGTGGCTCATTTATTTGAGAAAGAAGATCGGCATATACTTTATACCGCAACCCATTCATAATATTAGTGGTTTTAGTAACCACATTATCGTGTATCCATTCCAGCCGGGCCAACGCAAAATGCTGTTTATTTACATCTCCTATTTTAAGCGCACTAGAATCGAAATTATTTGCACGTACTACATACTTATCTGTTCTTAATCCAATGGATAAGCGAATACTTCTCACTTTGTCTAATGGATACTTTATTACTCCCTGGTAAAGGTTACTAAATTGTTTTGCTTCATAAGTTTGAAGAGAATTATTTATTCCCTGTATTAATCCAATATTCGTTTGCCGGTAATAAATAAAAGAATAATCCATTCTTTTTTTCAGGTAATCGATACGGGCATACCACTCGCCACCGCCATCAAAGAAAGATTGATTGATAGGAATAAAAGCACTAACACCGCCACCTCCAGCGCCAAAGCCCGCGCCGTTTCCTAGTCCGCTAATAAGTGGTAAACGCATGGCGCCCGAAAAACGGATATCTTCAAATAAATCAAAAACGGATGCTTTTAGCATTCCATTAAAGGCGCCGCCACTTTGCAATACAATTGGCAATGAACCGGTATACGGTTCATTGCGATTGATAAGAATATCATTGTTGAATGCAGCAGAAAAGTTATCGGCGGAAAATTTTAATTTGTAATCAAATAGCTTTGCTTTCTTTAAAATGGGTTCTTCATTTATTTTTGTTGAACCAGCATCTTTGGCAGAATCATTTTCTTCTTTTTCAAATCCGGTGTCAAAAAAGTCTTTAGCTTTTTTACCTGCACTATCGGAAGGGTTAGAAGGATCATTTTTAAATTGAATCTCTTCTCCTTCGGCTAACTGTGCCTCCGCAATTGTTTTCTTCCGGTATTCGGTTGGGCGTGGATTGATGTTTCTTTTCCTAAGCGTACTTTCATCAACTTTTAACCGGTAAAGAAATTTTAAATTGCCCTGCTGCCGAACTTCACTTACCTGGCCGTTATCACCGGCAATTTTAGTTTCTTTTAGATTGCTTTGGTAGTTGGTTATTGGAAATACATAAGCCGAATCATTTGTTACCGAATAAGCAAATACAGAATCAGGTTCAGATTTACCCCATGCTCTTAACGTTGAATCTAATTCCCTGTAATCGGGGTTGCGTAAAAATTCATCTCCTACAACGTATACACTATCAAGTCCGGCCCTCTGAGTATTAAAAAACCCGGCGAACCTGTTTCCAATTCCGGTTTCATCGCTGGTAAATGTAAAGTGAGACGTATTGTATTGCATAGGATAGCGTGCATTACCATACTTCAAATTGGTAAGCTGGCTAATTTGACGGAACTCATTTTTGCTATAATTATCTGCAAGAAAAATATTAAATCGATTAGCGGCCACACCGGTATCTGCTCCTTTTACGGTTGCATTTGGCCGGTTGGAAGAAAATATTATTCCCTGCTTATTTGGGAAAGCGACAAACGTTGCATCCAAATCAGAATAAGCGTCATTGGTAACCTGCTCAAAATTGTCTTTATCAATTTTATAAACGAAAATATCTGATTGGCCTTTTCTAACTGCACTTAATAACAGGGAATTTTCATCGAGCATAAATTTCATATCCTGCACCTGTTCAAAATGCGGAATATCCTGCTTTATCTTTTTAAAATGCGCGACGAGATCGTATACAAACAATTTTACTTTCCCCTCTGCCCAATAAATACAGGCCAGGCGGGTGCCTTTTCCATCCCATGCAAGCATTGGATAATTTGGATTAATTTCATTTTCACTGGTACGAACACCTGTTTTCAAAAGTACCTTTCGGTCAACCATATTTTCATAAAGTACAACACAATGTTGCCCTTTGATATATTCAACAACTGCGTATGTTTGACTGCGTGGTGCAGGGTTGGGCGTAAAGCGAATAAAGTCTTTGTTTTTAGAAACTTCTTCAACAATCGTAACGGTTCCTTTAGGGATATCTCTCCGCCCACGTAAATCTTTTTCATAGAGGTCTTGATTTTCGAGCATGAAATTTTTTAATACTTCTTTAAATTTCATTTTACAAACGCGTTGAGAAGCGCTGTTTAAATTTCGGTACACTCTCGAGAGATATAAAAAATAGGTTACATTTTCTTTTTTAAACTTATTTGCAAAATAATACCAGAATGAATGACCAGCCAGTAATGGTTTTTCATGCGCAAATTGGTAAAAGTTTTTATAGTCTCCTGATAACAAGGATGACTTTAATTGATCATCATATTCAGCATTCCAGTTTTCGGCTACATAATCAACATATCCATCAACCAACCATTTGGGTAAATCGAGCAATGCCTGGTTCGCTGCAAATTCTCCAAGATCATCGCCAAATAAAATATTATCAACTAAAATACGTGCAATACCCTGCCGAACCTGTCGACGCAGGTCTGCCAAATTACCGTTGAAATAAACAATCATTTTATTGTTTACTAATTTGGTAACTCCACCGGTGGTTTGCCAATCATTATTCAGTCCAATATTCGACTGTTCCATTTCATTATAATGATTGTAAATAACAATATTGGCACGACGCTGAAGGCCGTATTCTACAAACTGTTCGATAGCCGGTAGCTCTTTTTCAGCTATCTGCAATACATAATTAGCAATGGCTTTTCCATCCTCATAAAAATAGGTGTTGAAATTAGGTGTTTGCAGGTATTGCCATTTATACTTACGGTATTGTACCCGATTTTTTCCAAATTCTGTTGTGCTTACCTGTGCCTGGCTATACAAACCGGTAAATCCTATAATAGTAGCTAATAAAAATTCTTTTGTAGTTAGTCTAAACTGTTGAAATTGCATATCCAATCTTTAATATTTTAAAGGTATAACAAATCCTTGTTTCTGATCGAAATTTGAGGAAGTCATAAAACGGCACTTATATGATAACGGTAAAACAGTTCACTTTCAGTCCTGTTCAGGAAAATACATACGTAATTTACAACGAACAAGGTTGGTGCGCCATTGTAGACCCGGGCTGTTATTTTGGCAACGAACGTAATGAGCTAAAGGAGTTCATTACGGAAAAAGGGCTCGTCCCTAAACTTTTGTTAAATACCCATTGCCACCTGGATCATGTGTTCGGGAATAAATTTATACATGATACTTATGGATTGACTCTTAGCATTCATCCAAATGAAAAAATCGTATTGGACTTTGCACCCATCAGTGGACAACAATGGGGTCTTCCCTTTGATAACTATAATGGTCCTCTTCATTATTTAAATGAGGGAGATAAATTCAAATTAGGCAATGATGTTTTTGAAGTGTTACTTACGCCTGGTCATTCCTCGGGCAGTATTTGTTTTTATTGCCCTGCCCAACACTTTATTGTGAGTGGCGATGTACTATTCAGGGAGGGCATTGGCCGAACCGATTTGTCCGGAGGTGATTTTGACACGTTGATGAATAGTATCCGAAAAAAATTATTTGTATTACCCGATGAGGTGTTGGTGTATTCGGGCCATGGCCCGGTAACGTCGATAGGATATGAAAAGATAAATAACCCACATTTTAATCAGGAAACGTTGTAGAACCATTTTCCGATATAGGGGATCCGCTGCAGTTCTTTTCTTTCTACTTTAATAATAAGAAGAGAAAACAATCCTGCCAAAACTATTGCACTGCTGTAGTAAACAGGTTTGTAATAACTCGCTTTGACATCAATGTTTCTTGCAATTGTTTCATGAATAATATATAAAAGCATACAAATAACCAGATAGGCAATTAATTTCTTTTTGGGATAGGGAATAGGGTAAAACTTTTGTCCCTGTGTATAGCTTATCACCATCATAAAACCATAGCAAACAAACGTGGCCCAGGCAGAACCGGTATATCGGAAAGATGGAATCAAAATAATATTAAGCACAATAGTTATGATAGCTCCTGCAATCGTAATATAAGCACCAAACATATTTCGATTGGTAAGTTTATACCAAACCGATAGGTTATAATAAATTCCTAAAAAAACGCTGGCCATTGCCAGGATAGGCACAATGTGAATTCCCTGCGCATATTCAGGATGTTTGGAAGCAATTAAACCCTGCCAAAGGTTTAAGAACAAGGCAATCCCTAAAAACATAAAACAACAGGCAATTACAAAAAATTTCATGACCCTGGCATAAGACTTTTGGGCACCTTCATTTTTCGATTGATTAAAAAAGAAAGGTTCTGCTGCAAGTCGAAATACCTGGATAAAGATGGTGATAAGAACCGCTAATTTATAATTTGCTCCGAAAACACCAAGATCAAATTGAACAGCTTTTTGATCACCTGGAGATACTTTTTGGTACACAAGCCTGCTCAGCATTTCATTAATCATTCCTCCAAATCCTACAATAATTAACGGATAAGAATAGTACATGATTTCTTTCCATAGTTTTTTATCGAAAAGAAAGCGGAAAGCAGCAAATTCCTTATAAAGTAATAACAAGGTTACTGCGCTGGCAATTAAATTAGAAAGAATAAAATATCCAATTCCAATTTTTGGGCTGAAGAACTGACCCAAAAACGATAGCGGATCTTTTTCATAGGCAGGCCTGGCCACATAATAAAAAAAACATACGAGCAAAATATTCAGGAAAATGGAAAAAACATTGATAAATGCATATTTGCGCGGCCTTTCTTCCAGTCGAAGCTTGCTCATTGGAAGGGTATACAACGTATCAAAAAAAACAATACCAATCATCCAGGTTACATATTCCGGATGCTCATTCATTCCAATAAAATTAGTTACAGCACCTTTGAACATAAAAAGGATTACTGTAAGTAAAATGGTAGAAACGATAATTGAAACGTTTAGAGTATTGTAAAGCTTTTGCCGGTCGTGAGTTTGGGCAAATCTGAAAAAACTAGTTTCAAGGCCATAGGTAAAAAGAATATTTAGAAAAGGAATAACGGCATAAATCTGGGTAAAGGCAAACGATTCATTTGGAAGATAAAGCTGGAACCCAAGTAAGCTGATACCGAAATTGAGAAAACGCGCAAAAATGCGGGGTGCCCCATACCATAGTGTTTGTCCGGCTAATTTTTTGATACTGCTCAAGTAAACTGATTTTTGGGAGGATGGTCAAAAGTACGATTTATGAAGGTTCTATACGCAAGATGCAACCATTCTCTATGCTTATAGTATCTTTATCAAAAATTATCGATTATGAAGCGCATTTTTTCTTTTTTCGTTCTGTTGCTAGCAGTAAATAGTTTATTTAGCCAGGCTTATGAAGCTAAGTTAGAGCATCAACGGAAAATGTATGTAGCAGCCGTTATTGAATTGCCCTATCCGGCGAGTGAGTTGGAAGATGCTATTCAGGATTATATGGCAAAAAAAGGATTTAAGGTTAGCTCTTCTAAAAACGTGTTATCGTTTAAAGGAGTAAAGTTAAATCCAAATAATACGGAGAATAATGATATACACTTTAAAGTTGAACGTAAAAGCCGTAAAGAAAAGGAAGTTTCTTTAGTACACCTTGTAGTATCTAAAGAAAATGAAACCTTAACCCAGCGGATACCCGAAGATCTATTAGGGTTGGAAGATGGCAAATCATTTTTAAATGCAATGACGCCCGCCATGGAAGCCTACCACCTCGAAATGGAAATCATAGAACAGGATAAGGTTATTAAGAAGGCAGAAAAAAAGTTTGAGAATTTAGAAGATGATCAAAAAGATCTGGAAAAAAAGATCAAGAACCTTGAAGATAAGTTAGAGCAAAATAAAAAGGATCAGGCCACTCAAAAAACAGAAGTATCTAATCAAAAAAATATTCTGGAAGGATTAAAAGCCAAAAGAAAATCCTAAATAGGTTAAGTAGAAGGAATACGAAACTCTTCACTTGTTGCGGAGTTTTTTATTTTGGCTCACTAAACCGTTTGTCTTTTAAAAAAACAGAATCTGTTAGTGTATATAAGAATTGAGTAAGGTAAAATTTATCGAGGTTGGTAAGTGGTATTTTATTTTTTACCAATGGATCTACCGTGGGGCCGTTTTCAACACCATCGCTATAATGATCAAGTACATTTTTTATAGTAGCAAATCTTCCATCGTGCCCGTAGGGAAAACTGGGTAATACGTTTCGAAGGCTGGGCACCTTAAATTTTAATGAATCCTCTTTTTTATTGGTTATGCGCATTCGGCCGATATCTTTTAAATAAGGATCTAATGGAATGCCCGTATTTCGAAAACTAAAATCTGTAAAAAGTGGTTCAGTATGGCAATTGGTACATTTTGCCTGAAAAATCTGGTACCCTGTTTTTTC
>JBJXDV010000275.1:0-2823 GCA_046153465.1 Chitinophagaceae bacterium | reverse complement strand
ACTATTCTTATGCAAGTTTGCAATTATTGTGAATGGATACAAGTGTTTTCCGAACTCTTCATCGTACAAATACGGTTGCTCATCGAAAATTCAGGCAATAGCCCCAAGAATAGGTTTCGTGAATAGGGTTGTTTTTCAGTGGATTAGAAAGCCACTATTATTTAAAAGCCTGAACTTGCTACCTTTAAAATAAAATGGCCATGAAACCTGTTGCACTTTTTACTATTTGTATATTATCTATAAGTCCCCTATTGGCTCAACAAACCCAGAAACCCCCTTTACACGGTAAAAATTGGATGGCAATTACTGGTAAACCTTTGGCAGCTACCGCGGGTTCTATTATTTTTCAAAAAGGTGGTAATGCAGTAGATGCGGCTTGCGCAATGCTTGCAGCTACCTGTACCATGTGGGATGTATTAAGCTGGGGAGGCGAAACGCAGGCGCTTATTTATAATCCCAAAACAAAAAAAGTAATTGCTATTAATGCAATGGGTATAGCACCTACCGGCGCTACGGTAGATTTTTTTAAGTCGAAAGGTTATCAGTTCCCGCCTGAGTATGGGCCACTCGCGGCAACTACACCTGGTACTCCGGGTGGTATCTGTTATATGTTATCAGAATATGGAACAATGAGTTTAAAAGAAGTATTAGCCCCTGCCATGCAATTGGCCGCTGGATATCCAATAGAAGCACAAACAGCCAATGCTATGGAGCGGGGTAAAACCCGGATAAAAGAATGGCCTTATAGTAAGCAAGTTTTTTTGCCACATTTAGGAGAGAAAAGAGAGGCGCCTGAAGCAGGAGAAATTTTTGTACAAAAAGATTTATTAGAAACATTATCTAAAATGATAGCAGCGGAACAGGAAGCATTAAAAAAAGGAAAGAACCGCAAACAATCGATTATGGCCGCCTATGATCGTTTTTATAAAGGCGATATAGCTAAAGAATTTGTACGGGGTTGCCAGGAACAGGGAGGATTGATTACCCTTGGAGATCTGGCGAAATGGAAACCTTTAGAAGAAGAACCTCTGAAAGTAAACTATAAAGGAATTGATGTATATAAATTGCAACAATGGACGCAAGGCCCGATGTTGTTGCAATCGTTGAACATCCTTGAGAATTTTGATTTAAAGAGTATGGGCTACAATAGTTCAAAATATATTCATACCCTCTATCAAACAATGAATCTTACGTTTGCTGATCGCGACTTTTATTATGGTGACCCATATTTCGCACCAGAAGAACCAATAAAAGGATTGTTGAGTAAAGCCTATGCTAAACAACGCGCCAAATTAGTTACTGCTGATAGAAACGATGCGATGATTGGCCCTGGCGATCCCTACCGTTACGAAGGAAAAATAAATCCCTATGTCGAAGTATTAAAGAAACGAGGGTATTTGATTGATACCAACGACCGGATGAATCCCAGCTTTCTACCGGCACACGACACCCGAAATGGATTTTCCATTCCAGGAAAAAATAACCGTTCAATCGAAATTATTTCCGAAAATCAATCAATGGCACCACAACCTCCATCATTAACCGATTTGAAGAATGCAACCGATGAAGATTACCAGGATCGGTTATGGCGCGGCACAACTTCTGTAGAGGCTGCCGACAAAGAAGGATGGGTGGTTTCCATTACACCCAGTGGTGGTTGGCTGCCCGCCTGCATTGCAGGAAGAACAGGTGTAGGTATGAGCCAGCGTATGCAAAGTTTTGTTCTCGATGAAACATTAAATCCCTTTAATGTGGTAGAGCCCGGTAAGCGACCAAGGGTAACGTTAACGCCTACACTGGCGCTAAAAGACGGCAAACCTTTTGTAAGCTTTGCAGTGCAGGGAGGAGATACACAGGATCAAAACCTATTGCAGTTCTTTTTGAATATGGTTGAATTTGGCATGACCGTACAACAGGCATGTGAAGCTGCCAACATTAATTCCAATCAACTTTGGTTATCGTTAGGTGGAAGCAAACTGGAAGACAGAAAACCAAGAACGGGTAGTTTATTGGTAAATGATCTAACATCGGAAGCAGTTCGTAATGAGTTAAAAAAAATGGGATACAATTTATCTTTTGATGATCGCACCAGCGGCCCAATCAATGCCATTTGGTTCGATTGGAAACACGGAACATTATGGGGTGGAAGCAGTAATCATGGGGAAGATTATGGAATAGGGTGGTAAGTTAGCAAGGAGTTTTTAGTCCGTAGTCTTTAGTATGTAGCCTGTAGTCTTTAATCTGGAGTTTTTAGTCTGCAGTCTGTAGTTGTTTTTACTAATAGCAGATCTGATTTATTATAATTCTACTTATCCAGTGAAGTTTTACTGTTTGAATAATATTCAACTCATTCCTTTATTTCTACATCTCACTCTTTTTTGATTGTAGTTAACCTTAGGGTATTCTAGTATTGTAGTGTAAGAATAATTTTTTAACACTGCAAAACACTACAATTATGAAAATTCAACAAATCTTATCCATTTTTATTTTTTCCCTTTCATTTGTTCAGCTTCAGGCACAGGAAGATCTTCCTAAAGGATTTAAAAAAGGGAGCATTACACTTTTCGATAAAACCGTGCTGGTCGGCTATGTCAAAGAAAATATTCGCAGTAACGCATCAATCGTATTTTTAAGTGAGGATACAAAAAAGAGAAAAAGCTATGATGGCGATGGATTGGTGTCAATAACTATAGACAGCAACGACTATATATGCATTAAGGGAGATTTTTTTAAAGTGCTTTGCAAAGGCAGTTTAAGCCTGCTTCAAAAAGCAAGTGATGCCTCTAATAAGCCAAGCTACAATGGATCCGAAGCAATTTTTAG
>JBJXDV010000274.1:0-3868 GCA_046153465.1 Chitinophagaceae bacterium | reverse complement strand
ACAAGGAGAAAATTTTGGGCATGCCATCTTTGAAGCATTAGCGTCCGGACGCCCAGTGATGATAAGTGATCAAACTCCCTGGAGAAATCTGGCAGAAAAAAAAGCAGGATGGGATATCCCTCTTGATCAACCGAAAAAATTTGAGCAAGCATGTCATCAGGCTGTTCATTGGAACCAGGCTGAATTCGATGAATGGTCAACGGCAGCATTGTCCCTGGCAAAAAATTTAATGGAGCAAACAGAATTGAAATCAAACTATTTTAAACTATTCAGTTAACATGTATATCCTGGGATTAAATGCATACCATGCCGATTCCTCTGCGGCAATTTTTAAAGATGGTGTTATGATTGCTGCAACAGAAGAGGAACGATTCAGAAGAATAAAGCACTGGGCCGGGTTTCCTTCAATGGCCATCCAATTTTGTTTGCGTGAGGCCGGAATCACTCTCAATGAAGTGGATCATATTTCTATAGGCCGTGACCCAATGGCTAAACTTCCAAAGAAAATGCTATTTCTTTTGAAGAATCCTGGCGGTGGATGGAATGCCGTATTAGATCGTTTAAAAAATGCCCGTAAAGTCGCAAGCCTCGAAGATGAATTTGCTGCACTGGATATCAATATTTATAAAAGTAGTATAAAGAATAAAATCCATCAGGTCGAACATCATCGCAGCCATCTTGCTTCTGCTTTTTTTGCATCCCCATTTGAAGAAGCAGCATTGCTTTCTATTGATGGCTCGGGCGATTTTAGTACAACCATGATCGGTATAGGAAGGGGTAATCAAATTGAGATTTTGGATTCAGTAGACTTCCCTCATTCCGCTGGTTTATTTTATACGGCTTTTACACAATGGCTCGGCTTTCCTAACTATGGTGATGAATACAAAGTAATGGGACTTGCACCCTATGGTAAACCCCTTTATGTTGACAAATTGCGAGATGTTGTAAAATTTGAATCGAACGGATTGTTTTCTTTAAATCTAAATTATTTTCGTTCTGCAAAACATGGAATTGTGTCGTACGGTGATGATCATATTCCTAAAGTAGCTCCAATTTTTTCTGCATATATGGAGAAGGAATTTGGAAAGCAACGAAAAAAATCAGAAGAACTTACCCAGTATCATAAAGATATGGCTGCTTCCATTCAGCGGATTACCGAGGAACTTATTTTTCATATACTTAATCATTTGCAGAAACGAACAGGCCTTTCACAGGTATGTATAGCCGGAGGGGTGGCTCAGAATTCTGTTGCCAATGGGAAGATTACAACTCAAACTACATTTAGTAAGGTATATATTCCCTCAGCGGGCCATGATGCCGGAATTTCTATGGGTTCGGCACTTTATGTTTATAATCATGAACTGAAGCAACCACGCAAAGAAGCAATATGGTCGGCTTACACAGGAAGTCGTTTTAGCAACGATGAAATTGAAAAATATCTTAAGCAACGAAATATTGTTTATCAACGATTGAGTGATGAGGAACTTTATGACAAAGTATCCGATCAACTCATTAATTCCGGAGTGGTAGGTTGGTTTAGTGGAAGAGCAGAGTTTGGTCCACGGGCACTGGGTGCTCGTTCGATCCTGGCCGATCCGCGCAGGAATGATGCTAAAGAATTACTGAATTCAAAAATAAAAAGACGTGAAAGCTTTAGACCTTTTGCGCCTTCTATTTTAAAAGAATATGTTGCTGAATACTTTGAGATTAATGATGAGGTTCCATTTATGGAAAAAGTTTTTCCAATAAAAAAAGAAAAACATTCTATTATCCCTGCCGTAACGCACGCAGATGGGACAGGCCGATTACAAACTGTAGATAGTAACACAACTCCAAGATATTATAACCTAATAGAAGCTTTTCGTAAAAAAACAGGTGTTCCGGTTTTGCTCAATACTTCATTTAATGAAAATGAACCTATCGTTAATTCACCAGAGGATGCTCTCGAATGCTACCTGCGTACAAGTATGGATATGCTGGTTTTGGAAAATTGTGTTGTAACGAGTCGATAATAGAATGAAAATATCCTTAATTACCGCTTCTTATAATAGTACCGAAACTATTCGGGATACACTGCAATGTATTGCTGAACAAGTATACCCAACTATTGAACATATAATTATTGATGGCTTTTCTTCCGACAATACTTTAGCCATTGTAAAAGAATTTCCGCATGTTGCTAAAATAGTTTGCGAAAAAGATAAGGGCATTTATGATGCAATGAATAAAGGGATAAGCATGGCAAGTGGAGAAATCATAGGTATACTCAATTCGGATGATTTATATACCCATGATAGGGTGGTTAGTAATGTGATGGAAAAATTTGCCGATGAAACAGTAGATATCGTTTACGGAGATTTGCAATATGTAAACCGGCAAAAAACATCTAAAGTAGTACGTACCTGGAAAGCGGGCACCTATACAGTGAGTAGTTTTTATTTTGGTTGGATGCCTCCCCATCCTTCTTTTTTTGTTAGGAAACGCGTATATGATCAATTTGGTTTGTTTCGTCTCGAATTAAAAACAGCGGCAGATTATGAAATTATTATTCGGTTTTTATTAAAGAATAAGTTGAAAGCAACTTACCTGCCGGAGGTTTTAGTGAAGATGAGAATGGGGGGAGCCAGCAATGCTTCCCTAAAACAAAGAATTCGTGCTAACCAGGAAGATTATTGGGCATGGCGCATGAATAAATTAAGGCCAAATCCATTTACTTTAATTTTAAAACCACTTCGTAAAATAAAACAATTTTTAATTAGATAGTATGGCAAAAGTTGCACTCGTTACCGGGGTTACCGGACAAGATGGAGCCTATTTAAGTGATTTGCTACTTAAAAAGGGATATCAAGTACATGGAATCAAACGAAGAAGTTCCATGTTTAATACAGATCGGATTGATAGTTTGTACCAGGATCCACATGAAAAGGGCGTACATTTTAAATTACATTATGGTGATCTTACGGATAGTACCAATCTTATACGAATAATTCAAGAAGTTCAACCCGATGAAATTTATAATCTTGCAGCAATGAGCCATGTTCAGGTAAGTTTTGAGACTCCTGAATATACTGCCAATGCAGATGGAATTGGTACACTTCGTATCCTGGAGGCTGTTAGATTGCTTGGGTTGATAAAGAAATCAAAAGTTTACCAGGCGTCTACGTCAGAATTATATGGATTGGTGCAAGCCGTGCCCCAGAGTGAAACGACGCCGTTTTATCCGCGCAGCCCTTATGGGGTTGCAAAATTATACGCATACTGGATTACAGTAAATTATAGGGAAGCCTATAATATGTTTGCTGCAAATGGAATTTTATTTAATCATGAATCGCCGTTGCGTGGAGAAACATTTGTAACCCGAAAGATAACACGGGCTGTTGGAAAAATTGCATTAGGTATGCAGGATAAGCTATATCTTGGAAATTTAGATGCAAAGCGCGATTGGGGTCATGCGAAAGACTATGTAGAAGCAATGTGGCTTATTTTACAGCAACCTGTAGCCGAAGATTATGTAATTGCAACGGGCATCACCACCACCGTTCGAGATTTTATCAGGCTGGCATTTGCTGAGGCTGGTATAGAGATAGCGTTTAAAGGAATTGGCGAAAACGAAACAGCGTTTGTAGTATCCTGTAATAATCCAGAATACGAGGTTGCTAAGGGGAAGGAAGTAGTGGCTGTGGATCCGAGATATTACCGGCCAACCGAAGTTGATCTTTTAATTGGTGATCCTTCTAAAGCTAATCAAAAATTAGGATGGACACCAAAATATGATTTAGCAATGTTGGTGAAAGAAATGGTGGCGGCAGATCTGGAATTATTTAAGCAGGAGAAATTATTGAAAGATTCAGGATATATTATTAAAAAC
>JBJXDV010000273.1:0-11699 GCA_046153465.1 Chitinophagaceae bacterium | reverse complement strand
GTACCCAATATACATGCTACGCCCTTTTCAGTTCCACAAAGGGAACGAGCCGCCGCCATTAAATCATGGGTAACAGCAATTGATGGTTTTGTAAACACCCTTGCGATCGCTTTTTTTACAAACAGTGCTTTATCTGCGCTTATACATCCGGTACCGTAATAAAATATGTTGGTAACAGCATCTGTTTTAAGATAAGGCAGTAGTTCATTGCGAAGGATTGATTCAATTTGAGCAGCATTTAAAAAATAAGGGCTTATTCCTTGTGTAAAAACAGTTTGAGTATTCTTTTTTGGTCAAACAAGGCACCATTCGCATTTGGTTGCACCACTATCTGCAATTAATATTGCCATAAACAATCTTTTTTATATCCTTTGCGTTAACCGCTTAACGAAGGTATCGTTCATAATTGAGAATTAATTATGAACTTCGCACCTGTTTAAAAATCACGAGAATCATTTGCTGCCTTATGATTCATTTTCGCTGGCTATCTAAATTAATTATTGTACGATGAAAAAATTGCAAGTGTGGTTTCCATTGTTATTTGCACTTACCTTAATTGCCGGGATGTGGATTGGATTCCGCTTAAGAAAGAATATTCCGGAATCGCAGGGATTTTTTAGCAGAAACAAAACCTCCTCCCTGCAGGAAGTCATGAATCTTTTGAAAACAAAATATGTTGATTCAGTAGCTGCCGACTCGTTAACGGAAGATGCCATACAGGCTATGCTCGTTAAACTGGATCCCCATACTGTTTATATTCCTGCCGTTTATACAAACGAAGCCAACGAAGATTTAAAAGGAAACTTTGAAGGAATTGGAATTGAATATTATATTATTGAAGATACCATACATGCCATAAGTGTGTTAGAGGGTGGACCGAGCTTTAAAGCCGGTTTACAAATAGGCGATAAATTCATAAAAGTGGGTGATTCGGTGGTTGCCGGTACAAAAATTACCACCGAACGAATAAAAAAATTATTTAGAGGAGAAGCAGGAACCAGCATATTGGTGACTATTCTTCGTGGAAATAAGTCCGTTACTACAACTATCGCCCGAGGCACCATTCCCAAATATGCCGTAGATGCTGCTTACATGATAGATGCGTCCACCGGTTTTATTCATCTCAACAAGTTTTCACGTACTGCTTACGAGGAATTTATGCAGTCGATGGAAAAACTCCAAAAACTAGGAATGAAGAAACTCATCTTCGATCTAAGAGGAAATGGAGGAGGTATTCTGGATGAAGCCGTAGATATTGCGGATGAATTTTTAGACAGCAGTAAATTGGTGCTTTTTACGAAAGGATTGCATGCCGATCGCAGGAATTATAATTGTAAAAGACCCGGCTTATTTGAAACCGGAGAACTGGTATTGCTGGTGGATGAATTTAGTGCATCTACCAGTGAAGTGCTTGCAGGAGCTTTGCAGGATTGGGACCGTGCCACGGTAATTGGCCGGAGAACATTTGGAAAAGGTTTGGTACAAGAACCATTTGATTTAAGTGATGGCTCACAATTACGACTAACTGTTTCTAAATATTATACACCTGTGGGCAGAAATATTCAAAAGCCATTTACAAAAAATCATCAGGATTACCGGGAAGAGGTATACGATCGATTTCATAATGGTGAAACTGACAAAGAAGATACAGTACACCATAACGGACAAGTATTTCTAACTTTTAAGAAAAAGAGAAAAGTATATGGTGGGGGTGGAATTACGCCTGATATTTTTATTCCTTTCGACACCACCCACTATTCCCGTAACCTCTCAGCCCTTTTTGCTGATCGTACCTTTAGTAAATTTATTTATAATTCTTATCTGCAAAATCCGGGTTATTATAAACAGTTTAAATCGGCAACAGATTTCGCGAATAAATTTGAGTATAAGGAAGACAATCTTAAACAATTGATCGATTACGCTAAAAAAGATTCTATTTACATAGAAGGATTAACCCCAAAAGATAAAACGGAATTGAAAAACCGTTTTAAGAGTTATATGGCGATGCAGGTATGGAGAATGGAGGGTTATTATGAAGTAGTTAATCAAACAGATCCTTTAGTTATAAAGGGATTGGGATTGATGAGTATGAAATAGTGATACGAAAATAAGATAGAAATGCATAAAGATTTTTTATGTAATTCTCAATCTTTATATAGCGCCTATAAAAAAAGCAATAACCCTTAAATGGTTATTGCTTTTAAAGAAAAAAATTGAGCTTTATAAACTAATAAGAACGATCAAACTTATTTATCCAGGGTTTCTTTTTTCTCAATTCGGTAAGAACCAATCAATCCTAAACCACCTCCAATTGCTAACAGGGAAAAATAAATTGGTGGTGCTTCCTCGGGGTCTACTTTTAAAATGTGCTGATGTAATATATACGCTAAAAATAGTCCTACTCCTGAACCGACCAGCAAAAGCCCCCATTTTAAATTTCTGTAGGGTGCAGGCCGAACTGCATTTAATTTGGGATCTATTCCTTTTTCAATCATAGCCATATTCTCTTTATTGCGCAGATAACGCAAACCAAATATCATCGCGAAAGTGCCGAGTCCTAATATTATCGGAATAAAGACACCTAATGTTTCGGGGTTCATAACCTTAATTTTTTATTTTTTTAAATGTTTGTTTTATTTATTCTATCAGACTACTGCTCCGGAATTCAGGTTACAGTCTATCAAGAACTTTTTTTCAAAGCCTGGTGAATTTCTTTAGCAGGCTTCTACAAACTAAGACTATGACCGGGGATAACAGGTTACAGGTTTACGATTTTATTTTAAAAGCCCCGACTATTGGTGATATCAGCAACTCATGAAGACGACATTAATAGAAGAAATCACAAATCCTATATCAGAAACCTCGAACTTTACCCTGTAACCTAAATTCCATCCTTGTAGTCTTATAGGCAGTTATGAATACCGGACTGAATGATAGTGAGATCATTGGCAGGGTACTGCAGGGTGAGCTGCAATTATATGCCGAGTTAGTAAACCGATACCAGAACTTCGTGTTTACGATTACGCTTCGCTATGCACATCAGCGGGAAGACGCAGAAGAAATAGCTCAGGACGTGTTTATAAAAGCCTATCGAAACCTGGCTAATTTCAGAGGCGATTCAAAATTTAGTACCTGGCTATATACCATTGTTAATACAACTTGTCTTACATTTTTAAGAAAACGAAAGCTAGAAATACATTCATTGGATAATGAAAAAGTACTTGAAGCGGCAGATACAATTGATTCGGGTTTTAGAGCCAACCAGATAGAACAGAAATCTAAATTTCAAATGTTGAATAATGCCATTCAATTATTGAATGCAGACGACGCTAATCTAATTACTTTATTTTATAAAGCAGAACAAAGCCTCGACGAAATTGGGAAGATACTTGGCATAGAACCCAATACAGTAAAGGTAAAACTGCATCGGGCAAGAGCAAAACTAAAAGAGAAAATGGAATTGCATTTTGCAGAAGAAGTAAAGGATATGATTGACTAATTTAAGGTTACTATTTTAAAAACTTTGGGATAAATTTTAACAGATGGAATTCAGTCAGGCAATGGTATCAATCATGAATTATTTAAAAAACTTGTTATGGCAATAATTAATTACGCTTCCCTTGCCGATGGTGGTTCATCCAACAACGATATGGAGCCCCGCCTTTGGGACTTTATTGATGGCAATTGTTCCTCCAATGAAAAATCGTTTATAGAACAATTAATTGCTACTAACCTGCAATGGAAAACGAAATATGAACAATTGCTGGAAGTGAATCACTTGATTAAAGCTAATCTTGAACTGGATCAACCTTCCTTACGATTTTCCCGCAATGTAATGGAAGAAATCGGTCGCTGCCAAATTACCCCTGCTGCAAAAACCTATATCAATAAAAAAATTATCTGGGGTATTACCATTTTCTTTCTTACCATGATACTTGGTACTCTCATTTATGGTTTAGGGCAATTAAATTGGACAGCTACCAGTAACAGCGACTCCTTATTAGGCTATAAAATTCCAACG
This sequence comes from Chitinophagaceae bacterium, assembly GCA_046153465.1. Lineage (GTDB taxonomy): Bacteria > Bacteroidota > Bacteroidia > Chitinophagales > Chitinophagaceae > Endoryza. The sequence continues at coordinate 7,678 of JBJXDV010000273.1, read as the reverse complement.
ATTGAATGGAGTAAGTTCTTTAATAATACTTATACTACTGTTTTCCTGATGGTAAATACAATACTTGGAATGATGCTACTCGATATGTATCTCGGCAAAAAGAAAAAACAGTGGCAGGAGAAAAATTCCTGACAAGCCATTATTGTAATTAGAAATTCTATTAACCTAAACAAAGATGCTTGGTGACCTCACATCACCAGGTTCGGTATGCCCCTGCTATTTTTAGCGGGGGTTTTATTGATAAGTTAACAGTCTGTAAGATGAATTTTTAAAACATAACCCTATTTGTCAAACTTCTTTTTTAACTCCATCAATTTTGCCTGGAAAGGATTTAGCATTTCTTTTTTGGGCTGAATTTTATTTGCTGGACTTGCTTTTACAATAGCCGTTGGTGGTTTTAAGGAGGCCGTTCTTTCCGGCAAAAAGATATTTTTCATCGTCAATGCAATTCTTTTTCGTGATACATCCACTTCGGTAACAGTAACCATTACTTTTTGCTGAAGTTTTACTACCTGGTTTGGATCGGAAATAAATTCATTACTTAGTTGAGAAATATGCACTAATCCATCTTGCTTAACACCTATATCTACAAAGCAACCGAAATTGGTAATATTGGTAACCAATCCCGGAACTGTCATTCCAATTTTTACATCGTCAATCGTTTTGATGGTATCGTCAAATCTAAATTCTTCAATGGGAATGCGTGGGTCTCTGCCAGGCTTTTCTAATTCTTTCAAAATATCATCAATCGTAAACTCGCCTGTTTTTTCGTTGATGTATTTTTTCTTATCAACCAGTTTGCGGAGTTCTGCCTTTCTTATAAGTTCTTCCAGCGAAGCATTTGCATCCCTGGCCATTTGCTCAACAATAGCATAACTCTCGGGATGAACTGACGAATTATCCAATAAATTTTTTGCTCCGGGTATACGAAGAAATCCTGCACACTGTTCAAAAGACTTAGGGCCCATTAATGCAACTTTTTTTAACTGCATTCTGGAATTGAAGGAACCGTTGGCCGTTCTATATTCAATAATGTTTTTGGCAAGTGTAGCACTTAAACCCGATACAAACATTAATAAATGTTTAGACGCCGTATTAAGATCAACACCTACAAAATTAACAGCACTTTCCACTACCCTATCCAACGCATCCTTTAATTTCGTTTGATTTACATCGTGCTGGTACTGGCCCACACCAATTGATTTTGCATCAATCTTTACCAGTTCACTCAAAGGATCCAATAATCTGCGGCCAATACTAACGGCACCATGCACGGTAATATCCTTTTCAGGAAATTCTTCTCGCGCAACTTCGGATGCTGAATAAATTGAGGCCCCACTTTCATTAACCTGGAACACGCTTACCGGTTTTGCAAAATCAATAGTACGCACCAACTGTTCGGTTTCCCTTCCTGCTGTTCCGTTTCCAATACCAATTGCGTCAATATCGAATCGGGTGACCAGTAATTTTAATTCAGTAATAGATTTTTCACGATCGTTTTGAGGAGGGTGAGGGTAAATTACTGTATCGAAAATGAGGTTTCCCTGGGCATCCAAACAAACCAATTTACATCCCGAACGAAAACCCGGATCGAGCGCTAATACTTTTTTTGATCCTAAAGGAGATGCAAGTAATAACTGCCGAAGGTTTTCAGCAAATACGTTGATGGCTTCTTCATCGGCGCTATTCTTACTGAGCAACCGAAATTCATTTTCAATAGAAGGCTTTAATAAACGATCGTATGAATCTTCGATAGCTTTCTTTAATTCGGGAGTCGTTTCGTTTGAAGCTTTAATTAAAATTCTATTCAATGCTTCGATTGCCTTTTCCCTTTCGATAGTAATATCCATAGTGAGATAACCTTCTTTTTCTCCCCGGCGAATCGCCAATACTCTATGTGAAGGACAATTCGCAAGCTGTTGCCTAAATTCAAAATAATCGCGGTATTTCTGAGCCTCTTCGTTTTCTTTTTTACTAACCAATACTTTTGAAAGAACGGTTGCCTGCTCCATAAATAATTGTCTTATTTTATTCCTGGCAAGTTCATGTTCGCTCACCCATTCGGCAATTATATCTCGCGCCCCCTGCAATGCTTCTTTAGTATCCTTCACATTTTCGTTCACAAAAGCCATTGCCGCTGTTTCAGGATTTATTGTTCCCTGCTCAAAAATTAACGTAGCCAATGGTTCCAATCCTTTCTCAATTGCCTGCGAAGCCTTTGTTTTTCGCTTAGGCTTATATGGGAGATAGATATCTTCCAAAACCGTCGTCTCATAACAGTCTTCAATCTTTTTCTTCAATGCAGTAGAAAGTTTTCCGAGCCCTTCAATTGTTTTAAGAACGGTATCTTTTCTTTTATCTAACTCCGAAAAATAACTGATTTCTTCCACCACCCGACCAATTTGAACCTCATCTAAATTTCCGGTAACCTCTTTGCGGTACCTTGCCATAAAAGGAATCGTGGCCCCTCCGACATTTAATTCGTACACATTATTAATTTGTTTAACAGTGAGCGCTAGCTTTTCTGAAATATGTTGAATGTATTTTATTTCCATAGTATTGTCATTGAATACACTTTCTTCTTTAGTTCATTAATGTATTATTCTAAATAACCCAGATTTATGAAGTGCTACGAACTATAAAATAACTCACACAAAAATAATAATCGGGTTGCAAATGTAAGGGAAGGGCTTAAAAACTAAATTTTGTTTTATCAAAAAAATATTAGCGGGAAGGCGATACGTATTATAAAATTTCCTGCAAGATTTGGTTGATTTCTTTGGCTCTGGTCATTACCATTAAATGTCCGCCTTTGGAAATAGTATGAGTCGGTTGGGTTAGTCGATGTGGTAGTACTTCATCCTTTGTTCCATGGATATGAATATATGAAACAGGCAATTCATTATTTTGCCAGGTGGCAATGGCCTCCATGGCCCAAACAATAAATTTTGGATCACTATCGCGAACGATTTGCTTAATAATTATTTTGTCTTCTTTTGTTTCATTTGTAAAAAAACGCTTTGCAATAGCAGCAGATTTAACAAAACGGGTGGGTACTATTTTATGCAGGCGTACATTAACTGCCCATTTAAAATAAAAAGGTAAGTGTTGAGAAAGAGGAATACTGGATATTAAGATAGTGTGGGCCGGCTGGTAGTGCCGCGCAATTTCAATTGCTATCATACCACCCATTGACAAGCCGACTACACAAAAGGGCTCGGAACAATTTATTTTTTCGCCAAGCCTTTTTGAATAGGCAGATAAAGATTCCTTTTTGATGGGCGCGATCCAATCCAGATGAATAACTTCACAATGAGGCGGAAGTTCAATATGTTTAAAAACGCGTTTATCAGCCGCCAGCCCGCTGATGAAATAAACTTTCATTCCCTAAAAATAATCATAAAAAGATAATATAGGGAAATAGTATCCTTGAATCTCCTTCGACAGCTAAACCTGGAGTATTTATAGCTAATTCCGCCATTCAAAAAAATAATGGTTCCGGGCCATCTAAGCTAGGAACCATTAGGTTTTCAATTAGGAAATCAATTTGAAAAGTTAGCGTTGCTGCACCTGTACCTGGGCCACTGCTTTTTCATTATTGAATATAACTTCCAGTAAATAGGACCCCGCATTAATTGAACGACCGGTCAATCGCAAGGGTACATTATAAATATCTATTGCCTCCGTTACACGTTTCCAAACCTCACGCCCGCTCATATCTATTAATCGTACGGTCATCACCCCATTAATTTTATCTTCAAAAGCCAGGGTAAATGCATCAACTATTGGGTTGGGCATTACTTTCATTTTTGGTGGAATCCGCTGATTATTTTTTCGTAGAAGAATGACTTCTGAATTTTTGGTTATTCCATTAATCTCGATGATACGAATACGATAATAAAATAAATTACGATCCGCGTTTTTATCTTCGAAGGTATAACTGTGTTTCAGCGAAGAATTAGAGGCTGTTACCGTAGCAATTTTTGAATAGTCGGCTCCATTTATAGAACGCATTACTTCATACGCTTCAATATTCGATTCCTCATCTACTACCCAGGTTAATTCGGTTGAATTGGTATCGAACCATCTTCCTTTAAACGATAAAAAATTAACGGGCAATGATACCGTTGCATTAAAAATATCTACTTCAGGATAAGGTTCAAACAACACATTGGTAAGTTGAGCAGGGGTTAATTCAAACCACTTTTTTAAAATAGTATAATAAACGCTTCGAAAATCGAATTGCATAGCCACATTGTCGTTAGTGTTGGTTACAGTTGGAATTGTAGGATTATTACCCAATACAATCGGGTTTACTTTTTTTCCGAAGAAAAACATCGGTACGCCGGCGCCATGATCAGTTCCTAAACTGGCATTGGCTTTAATTCGACGGCCAAATTCAGTAAAAGTCATTCCAAATACCAGGTCTTCTTTTCCCATTAATTGAATATCATCCTGAAACGCATCAATGGCTTTTGAAAGTGCCGAAAGCATCGTGGCATGATTTCCTTTGGTTCGATCGGCAGCATCCACCTGGTTACTATGGGTATCAAAACTACTCTGATGATTCACTACAAATACAGGTGTTTTCAATCCGCCTTTAATTAAACGTGCTACAATTTTTAATTGATCGGCCAGGTAATTACTTGTTGGATACCTTGTACTCAACGTAGTTGCCGCATTGTACGCATTTTTTACTGCGTTATTGTAGGCATTACTCTGCCGTTTGATATCACGTACATACGTAAGTTCATTTCCATAGGGTGAAGCAGGAGCCGGATCTAAAATTCCATTAACCAGATTATAAAACGAGGCTGGATTACTAACGGTCATACACATATTGATTCCCGGGCCCTGTGTCATGATGGAAGCTTGCGATCCAATTTGAACAGCGAGGGGATCGGGCATCGTAGTATTCGGATAATTGTCAGGAAAATTGGGGAACTCTTCATTGAGATGTCGACCTACCCAACCTGTATTCAACTCTACATTGGAGGCTGATCCGGTAAACCAAATATCGGTTGCCCTGAAATGTGAGAAATTAGGATTGGGATAGCTTACACTTTGAGTAATGTTCAGCAAACCACTATTGAACATTGTATTCATCTCTGTCAGGGCAGGATGCAAACCAGTTGCGTTATATCCATTCAGTGCGAGAATAGATGCTTCTGGCATGAGCAGATCGGGACGGGCCGTCAACAATTTTCCATACTGATCGCGGGGAAAAACCGTATTCAATCCATCATTTCCACCGTTGCATTGTATAATGATCAACTTACGTCCATTCTGCAAACTACCCAATGCAATTAACTCAAGTAATGGATTGGTAGCTTCTGCCGTTAATGGAAATCCATTTAGTAATAAAGGAGCTGCAGCAACTGTTGACGTTCTTAGAAATTCTCTGCGCTTCATAATTAATTTATTTTAATCGTAAAATTTATTTTAAATGGATTCCAAATTATCAAGGTTGCTATTCACAAAAAAATAATTGGAATTTATTAAGCATTAATAGCTTCAATCAGCACAATTGATATTCCTCAAGGCTGGTAATATAATTGATGAGCGTATCAAGCCTGGTTCGCACAATATTTTCCGCCATAGTATCCGCAGGATTTCCGATGTAGGCATTCCAGGCATTACTCCAGTAAAAATCGGCGGATTGATTACTAAGCAAAATACTCTTCATATAATCTTTCTGGGTTTGTGAAAGATCTTGTGGAAGCAGGTAATTAATAAAGCTTCGTACAACAGCATTAGGATCTGAAGCTGATGGAAATAGTAAGTTAAAAGCAATTGAATTGATTTTTATTTTGACAGTATCTATAGTAACCCCTGGCTTACTAAGATCATTCAGGGCTTTTAATCTTTTATTAATTGTATCGGAGGTTATCCATGCTCTGTAATAGATTGGTTCTTGATAGTAGGCTGTCCATCCGGAAACATTCGGAGGATCAGCAATACGCTGATTGGAAGCATCACATCGATCTTTAAAATAACGCCAGTGCCGGTATTTACGATCAATGGGAGTATCGGCCAATACTACCTTAAATTCACGCAGCATACCGACATACATATCTACCGGACTCTTAATCATACAGCCATAGTTAACCGAATCGAAAAAATGCTCGCTTCTAAACAAGGCTTTTAAAACCGGCGTAATTTCATAATTGCTATTTCTAAAAATTTCAGCCAGCGGAACAATTACATTTGCTTCTGTAGTTGCATCTATCTTATAATAAACAAACCATTTATACAGCCGACGGCAAATATATAGGGCACATTCCTGAGTTTGCAAAATCATATCAATCAAATCGTCTGTTTCGGTAGCGCCGGCAGCACCGGTTTTCCCGTTTATCACACGGTTACCATAAAACGAAGAAAATTGTTTATTGCCTGTACTATGTTTTGTACTATCAAATGAAGAAGTGTAGGTTCCATTTAGTTCTGTTTTACGACGCCACCCGGTAAGAACTTTCGCAGCAGCCTGCACGTCTGCTTCGGTGTAACCGCTATCTGGCCCCTTACCTACCGTAAACAATTCCTGTAATTCTCTTCCATAATTTTCATCGGGAGCATTGGCTGTATTGTAATGGCCATTGAGAAAAAAGAGCATATGTGGGTCAACAGTAACCTGTTTAATTAATGTTCTGAAATTCCCAATTGCATTTGAACGGAGTGTTGAATAATACCTCCATACTGCTTTGCCTTGCTGTGAGTCTTCCTCTATGGTACTAAAATGATTTGCCCAGAATAAATTAATTTTCTCCAGCACATGCATTTTCTGGCCGATCAATTCTCCAAACCACCAGGGTATAAAAGAGTAAACACATCGGTAAAATTCAAGCGAGCCAAGGTCATTATCCGATTCCCAATTTGTCGGCGGAATATGATCTACCCAATTATTACCTAATAAACAACCCTGTGTATCTACAGTTTGATTCGGAATATTAAAGTCTTTGGAATAATTATTAACTGGTTTGGTAGTTGGTAATTCGGGATTGTCAATCAGAAGATCAATGGCTTCCGTTATTGATTTTGTCTTTATCAGATTTACATCTGCTACGGTAGCGCCAAAGGTTGCCCGTCTTAATAAATGTAAAATTTCAATTTCGGTCCATGACCCCGCGTAGGGAGTTAATCCACTGTACGTTCTTACCGAATCAATGATGTTAGTTGAAATAGCAGCAGGTCGGCCAATACCAAATAATTCCCTTCGGGTAATTGTATTTCCCATGTGTTAGTTTTTATGATTAACTGGTTTGGTACGGTCTAAGGAAAGTGGGGTGGGTTGAATAAATCCAGATGCTCAGAAATTACAAAAACCGTGCAAATATCGAATGATGTGGAAAACTCTCGTTTTTTTAAGTTGTTGGATAAAAACCCAGTGAAAAATTTCTCCGGCATTAAATTGTATATGCCTAACTTTTTATTCTAGCAACAATCGGGGCCATACTATTGTTATGCTATTTGGTTATCAGAATATCCGTATAAGAAATATTGTAGCTGATAAATGCTTCCCGAATAGTTCGTTAGTATGGTATAAACTTTTCATAAAGCGAAACTCCTGGATTTTCTCCAAACGCTTCTCCATTCTAAAAACTTATCTTTGCGTAGAATAATAACAGGTATGAATATTAAGAATAACGTTCTTGAAACAATTGGCAATACGCCAATGATT
>JBJXDV010000272.1:0-2956 GCA_046153465.1 Chitinophagaceae bacterium | reverse complement strand
TAATGGACGAATTCAATCTATAAAATAATTATCATTAATTATGGATGCAATAAGAAAGAAAGTAGAATCTGAAATCGGAGGCCACCGCTCAATTAATTCATTTAATAATGTTTATCGAATACATCATAAAAGCAAGGTGCGTTATTGGTTTTTGGGGATCCTCATTGCAGTTGCTGTTATGCTCCTGTTACCGTGGACACAGAATATCCGGGCCAAAGGATTTGTTACCACTTTGCGCCAGGAACAGCGCCCACAGCAACTAAATACCATTATTGCAGGTCGGATTATAAAGTGGCATGTGAAAGAAGGCGATTTCGTAAAGGAAGGTGATACGATCGTTCAATTGGCAGAAATAAAAGATGATTATCTCGATCCGCAATTGCTCTCACGAACGAAAGAACAGATGAATGCTAAAGAATCTGCAGTAGAAAATTATCGAAACAAAATCGGTACAGTAGATCAGCAGATGAATGCATTGATTGAAGCGCTTGCACTAAAACTTCAGGAACTTCAAAATAAAATTGATCAGCAAAAAATGAAAATACGCAGCGATAGTATGGAGTTTGTTGCAGCAATAAATGATTATTCAATTAAATCGCTGCAATTAGTTCGTCAACAAGCTATGTATGATTCCGGTTTGGTTTCGCTGGTTCAGTTGGAACAGCGTAATCAGGCAAAGCAGGATGCACTTGCCAAACGTACAACTTCAGAAATTAAATTAAACAATGCGAGGCAGGAAATGATTCGATTTCAGCTAGAGCTGAACGGAGAGCGTCAACAATACCTCGAAAAAATTTCAAAAACAGGATCTGATCGGTTCCAATCCTTATCACAAATAGCTACCGGGGAAGGAGAGCTTTCAAAATTAAAAAATCAGTATAGTAATTATTCTATACGCAATGGGCAGTATATCTTAAAAGCTCCTCAAAGTGGGCAGGTGGTAGGGGCCCGAAGGCAGGGGATTAATGAAATCATCAAAGAGGGAGAAATGTTAGTAGAAATTGTTCCGGATAAACAACAATATGCAGTTGAATTATTTATCCGGCCGGTTGATTTGCCATTGGTTCGTGTAGGGCAGCCCGTGCGTTTCATCTTTGATGGTTTTCCTGCAATCGTGTTCAGTGGGTGGCCAAAAGCTTCCTACGGTATTTTTTCCGGTAAAGTAACCGTTGTTGAAAATGCGGTTAGTGATAACGGTCTGTTCCGGGTTTTGGTTGCAGAAGAGGTTGCAAAGAAATCATGGCCACCTCAATTACGGATTGGCACCGGAGCTTCTGGAATAGCCCTTTTAAAAGATGTTCCGATATGGTATGAATTATGGCGAAATATAAACGGATTCCCTCCCGATTTCTATAAAACAACTAATCAGGCTTTATCTAAAGAAAATAAAAATTAACTGTTGCAATGAATGCTATTTTGAAAGGCTTGCATGATATTGTTTTGCTTGTTTTAATAGTTGTTACAACTTGTAGTGAAAATAGTTATGGGCAAGCTTCCCCTGACACCAATAGCAACCAACAATTAACTGAGCAGGATTTTTTAAATATAATTCGGATATATCACCCTGTGGTGAAGCAGGCGGGATATGCTGTGCAGCGGGCACAATCGGCAATTACGCAAGCGAAAGGAGACTTTGATCCGATTCTCTCAACGGATTTTGAACGCAAACGATTTGATGGTAGTTTATATTATAGTTATTACAATCCCCAACTCACCATCCCTACCTGGTATGGAATTGAAATTTATGCTGGCGCAGAAGAAGTATCGGGAGGAAAAGTAAATAGTGAGACTACGTTTGGGCAAAGCAGTTACCTTGGTATAAGTATTCCATTATTAAAAGATTTGGTATTGGATAAGCGTAGAGCAGTATTGCAACAGGCAAGAGTTTATACCAGGCAGGCAGAAGCTGAGCGGATGCAACAGCTCAACAATCTTTTTTTTGATGGAATCAGCAGTTTCTGGAATTGGGTAAGAGCGTATAAGAATTTGCAAATAATAAATAAATCAGTAATTGTAAACGAAACACGCTACCGCTTTGTGCGAATAGAATTTCAACAGGGTAACAGGCCTGCCATTGATACTGCAGAGGCTATGGCTCAACTTCAAAGTTTTCAATTACAGCAAAACGAGGCCAGGCTTCAGTTTCGTAATGCGGCGATAGAACTATCCAATTATCTTTGGTTGCAAAATGAAACTCCTTATCTATTACCAGAAACAATTGTTCCCGACACTTCCTGGATAAATAAAATTGCAGCTCAGCCGATTCCATTATTAGATTCAGTTTTACTAACTGCACGTGCACAACATCCGAAATTGAAGGTTTACGATTTTAAAATTGATTGGTTAAGGATTGATCAACAACTTAAATTTCAAAGCATGTTGCCTAAACTGGATATTAAAGCAAACTTATTGAATAAGGGATACAATGCACTTGCAAAGGTGAGTACATCTTTTTTGGAGAATAATTATAAATATGGCATCCAATTTAATATGCCACTTCGGTTATCAGAAGGCAGGGGTGCTTACCGCCAAGCTAAATTAAAAGTAGCAGAAGCGGGGCTTGCTCAAAAGCAGGAGCAATGGCAAATAGAGAATAAAGTAAAATTTTATTACAATGAAGTGTGGGCTCTTAAGGAGCAAGTACAGCTTTCCGAAAAGATAGTATCAAATTACGAGCGCTTGTTATCAGGCGAAGACACGAGATTCAAGATAGGGGAGAGTACGCTCTTTCTATTGAACTCAAGAGAAAATAAAGTATTGGAAACGCAACAAAAAATAATAGAACTCAAAACAAAATTTTACAAAAATCTTGCCGGGCTGCAATGGGCCGCGGGACAACTGCGATAAATGCTATTAATTCAAAAGTGGGTTCAATTCAATTTCTTCTGCCGTTAAGCTTGAATAATCTCTTATCTCATTATATAAAGTGCCCCGCTCTACCGGTTTTCTGCCAGCC
>JBJXDV010000271.1:0-4389 GCA_046153465.1 Chitinophagaceae bacterium | reverse complement strand
GTCCTGTAAGCTCAGTAAAGGCATTTCCACATCATAAACCGACTAAAAAGTTAGGAAATTTTAGTATTTACAACAACCCAATAGCAGTAAACAAGGAGTTCATGCATTATTATATGGCTACACAAGCCTATACTACACCATTTACATTGACAGAAAATCCTGTTTTGTCTATGCCAATTTCACTCAGTAAAGATTCCTTGCCTATTGGTGTTCAAGTAATCGGTAAACGTTATTCAGATTTCAGACTTCTGAAAATAGGAATGGTATTAGACGACTATTCTGAAAAGTTTAAATATCCATTAGAATAATTTTAATTTGTAATGGGCGAACAATGCCAGCAGGTAACATCGGCTTGTCAATTTCTTACAATTTTTTAGCAAATCCACCCCCTCAGTATAATTGCCGTTTCAACCACTTAAAATGACATTTCGACGGAAACCATTCTACCCATTTATTGAAAATACAGAACTTTGATTAAAATAAAATAAGTCATCATTAAAATCATAAAATCATGTCTATTAAAATCCTTATTCTATTCACAATTTTAGCATACAGCATGATTGTAAGTCAATCCTTTATGTATATTCTTTCATTAAAACATGTACAAATTAATCTTGGAGCCAATGCTTATACTGAAATACGACAACTCATAGATGCCAGTATGAGAAGCTCTTTTAAATATGTGATTTATGCAGCATTATTAGGAAATCTTTTATTAGTTGTTTCAACTATTAAAAACCCGAGTAGTTTACTATTCATCACGGCTGCGATTGCTTTAATCGCTTTAATTGCAGATACTTTAATGACTGTAAAAGGAAATTTGCCCATAAATGATATAATCAACACTTGGTCTGCGGATAAATATCCAACAGATTGGGCGGATTATAGAGCAAAATGGTTGACTATTTTTCAATATCGCCAAATTGCGAATATCATGGGCTTCGTTAGTTTGTTGATTGGGGCTGTGTTTGGGGGTAAATAAATGGAGGTGCCCCCCTCAGTATTCCACCGCTTTTCAAAAAACAACTTGACAACAATACGAAAAAAGGGTTTGAAGAAATGAATAAAAAATTAAAAGAATTAGCTGAACATAAATAAACAATTCTGCCAAACAGCCAATAATCATTACACAAATTATTATTTTGTTCAAATAGTCTTCCAAAATATTAGGTATAAAAAATAAATAAGTAAAAATGAATAAAATTAAAATAAGCTTTTTTGTTGCCTTTATTGCATTGGCTTCATTTACAATAATCCAAGAATTAACTTCTGGTATTATTAAAAACAATATGGATCTCCAAGTAAAACCAGGGGATAATTTTGCGAACTACGTTAATGGTAATTGGTTGAAATCTGCTCAAATTCCAGCTGATAAATCATCTATCGGTGTATTTGACAATCTTTATGATCAATCTCAAAAAGACGTAAAAGCCATTATCGAAGAAGCAGCAAAAGGAAAAAATAGTATAGGTTCCGAAGAACAAAAAATTGGAGATTATTATGCCTCTTTTATAGATAGAAAAGAACGTGAAGCCAGAGGCGTTTCTCCATTGCAGCAGGAAATGAAAAGCATTGATGATATCAGTACATACAGTGATTTAGCGAGCTATTTTGGTAAAGCGAACAGACTTGGCATTGCTGCACCTTTTCAATTCATGGTATTTCCTGACTTGAAAGATCCCAAAAAATATTCCCTATTATCATGGCAAAGTGGTTTAGGTCTTCCTGAAAGAGAATATTACCTTGCTACTGATGCAAAAATGATTGGCATACGTAAAAAATATCAAGCCCACATTGAAACTATGTTTAATCTGGCAGGCATAAAAAATGCTGCGGAAAGTGCTGCCAAAATTATTGAGCTTGAAACGACGTTGGCATCTAAACAAATGACAAAAGAAGATACTCGGGATGTTGAGAAATTGTACAACAAATTCACAATAGAGGATTTAAAAAAAGTTATGCCCGACTTTGATTGGATGGCTATGGTAAAAAGTGCTCGTTATGATGATCAAAATAGCGTAGTAATTGCACAGGTTGACTATACAAAAAATTTGAATGACATTATCAAAAACACACCTATATCAACTTGGAGAACATACTTAAAATGGGGATTACTAAACAAATCGGCTTCAGTTTTAACTACCGTTTTAGACAACCAACATTTTGAATTCTATAGCAAAACACTATACGGAACAGAAAAACAAGAAGAAGATTGGAAAAGAGCGGTTAGCATGGTAAATGGTGGTCTTGGAGAAATAGTAGGCAAAGTTTATGTCAAAAAACATTTCTCTCCCGAAGCCAAAAAACGTATGATGGTAATGGTGAAAAACTTGTTGAATGCTTATGCCCAGAATATCAAAAAACTAGATTGGATGAGCGAGGATACCAAAACGGAAGCACTTAAAAAAGTGGATAAATTCATGATTAAAATTGGCTATCCTGATACTTGGAAAGACTATTCAATGCTTAAAATTACAAAAAACGATCTATTTGGTAATCAATTGAGAGCTACTGAATTTGAATACAACCGTAACCTTGAAAAATTAAATAAACCAGTGGACAGAACGGAATGGAACATGAAGCCTCAAACTGTAAACGCATATTACAATCCAGTACTAAACGAGATTGTATTCCCAGCTGCAATCTTACAACCGCCTTTCTTTGATTTAAATGCTGATGATGCCGTAAACTATGGAAGTATAGGAGCAGTTATTGGTCATGAAATTGGTCACGGTTTTGACAATATTGGTAGGGCTTTTGATGGCGATGGAGTTATGGAAAATTGGTGGACACCAGCTGATTTAACAGCATTTAAAGACAAAACAAAAATACTTGTAGAACAATATAACGGCTTTAAAGTATTCCCAGATTTGAATGTGAATGGGGTATTTACTTTAGGAGAAAACATAGGTGACTTAGGTGGGTTAAGTATTGCAATTGAAGCATACAAAACAAGTCTTAACAAAAAAGATGCTCCAAACATTGATGGTTTCACAGGTTTACAACGCCTTTTTATAGGATTCGCACAAGGTCTCTGCAACAAACAAAGAGAAGAAGCACTTCGAGGACAAATAGCTAATGACCCGCACGCACCAGCTAATTTTCGTATAAACGGAGTGGTTAGAAATATCCCTGAATTCTACGAAGCATTTGCAGTAAAACTGACAGATTCACTTTATCTTTCACCAGATAAACGAGTTAAAATTTGGTAATTTGAAGGTACGTCAAGCCTAAAACCAACAACGCTGAAATTCCAGCTCAGGCAATATTACAATCACATAAATTTGAGCTAATTGGCACCGAAGTTAAAACAACAAACTTTAGACAAAGTAAAAAATTTACCGGATCTTATTTTACAGAACAATGCTATGGGCTCCGTTTCTTTGGATGCAATGGCTGAGTTATTAGCTTCTTCATCGAAAAAGACCGTGTCCGAGGCTCGTTCCAGCCTGGCAAAGGCAGTGGAACATATGATGGAGATTTTAAAGGGAAAGAGTAAGTCTTAGATTTTTTCTTCAGTTTTGCCAATCTGCTGCTTGTAATTACAACAATTAAAACTCCCTCAAGCCTTGTATTTATTACAGCAACAATTGCTTTGATTGCATTGGTTGCCGAAATAATGCTGACATTAAAAGGTAATTTACCCATCAATGATGTAATCAATACGTGGTCTACAGATACTATTCCTGCAAACTGGACCGCTTTCAGGGAAAAATGGTTTACCATTTTTCAATACAGGCAGATTGCCACGGCAGGTATTATGGAGGTGGGGTTTTGGAGTTGACACCAAATGAATTTAAAAATTTTTCCTGTCCCCTATCTCAATGTATCAGCAACCAATTTTAATTTTTATGTGACGGAATTTAAAAATAAAACTTCGATAAAAGATATCTGCAATCTCAATGACAAGGCAATTTTAAAATCAGTAGATAAGAATCTAGATGATGATAGCATTGCAAAACTTTACAACATTCGTGAGAAACTCTATCTGTGAAGAATCAAAACGAATTGATAATATACCTATATAATAACAGCTACGAAATCGCACACACTTTGGTAGGCCACACGACCGACCCGCATCCAAAGCCAACCAAAGAGTGTGCTCAGTTTAGTGTAAGTGGAGAAAGTGGTCAATGAAAAATGCCCCACCGCACGACCTACTAATGAAGAGTGGTGTAACATTAATGGGTGACGAAAGACAAGGCTTCGAATGAAGTGAGGAGAATGGCCCTACTACTGCCAACAAGATGTTTGCGCAATGGTGGGGTGACGTGTAAGCTATAAGTGTTATCTTCGTTCAACGTTTGCCCACGCGGACAGTGGTGGCTTCGAAAGCCCACCACTGCGCAAACACAAACGTTGTGCACCATGCTAACACCGACAGAGAAA
>JBJXDV010000270.1:0-19174 GCA_046153465.1 Chitinophagaceae bacterium | reverse complement strand
TCATCGACCTTGCCAATGATTTTCGCCTGATACAACAGTCAACATTTGGCAATAGAACATTCGTGTATGGCCTTCCCGAACTAAATAGAGAGAAGCTTAAGTCGGCGCACAATATTGCAAATCCGGGTTGTTTTGCTACCACTATTCAATTGGGGCTATTACCGCTGGCAAAAGCCGGATTGTTGAACGATGTATATACTACTGGAATTACGGGAAGTACCGGTGCCGGGCAAGCGCAAAGTACAACATCTCATTTTAGTTGGAGAGCTAATAATATTCAGGCATATAAAACGCTAACACATCAACACCTGGGAGAAATTCATCAGAGTCTCCACCAATTGCAAAATACTTTTCTCCCTTCATCTGAAAGAGATGGGCATGGGGTGAGGTTTGTACCCTGGCGGGGCGATTTTACCCGCGGCATTTTTGTAAGTTCGCAGCTTACCTGTGAATTATCGTTGAATGAACTTACATCACTCTATGAAAAATTTTACAGCAATCACCCATTTACAAATATTAGTAATGAGCCGATTTTTCTTAAGCAGGTGGTAAATACAAACAAATGTATCATCCAACTAGAAAAAGAAGGTGCTATGCTGGTGATACATTCGATAACAGATAATTTATTAAAAGGTGCCAGCGGGCAGGCTGTACAGAATATGAACCTAATGTTTGGATTTAAAGAGGAAGAAGGGTTGGTATTAAAGGCAAATTATTTTTAAGGTAAAAGGTATATGGCAGAGGGTTTAAGGAAAACCCTAAACGACTAATATGTGTCACTATTCATCTTTAATTACTATGCGTGATTATAAAAAACTGGAGGTTTGGAAAAAATCGCATGAGCTTTACCTTCACATCAAAAAGAAAATAACAGTAAATTTTCCAAAAGAAGAAAAGTACGAACTTACTTCACAGCTTCAACGAGCAGCATTATCGGTTCCACTGAATATCGTTGAAGGATGTGGTAGATTTACGGATAAGGATTTCGCTCATTTTCTTGATACTTCTCTTGGATCCGTTAATGAAACTGATTATTGCAGTTTTGCAGCGGTAGAAATAGGATATATTACTCAACAAGAATACGAAACTGTAAATAAGTTGGTCAATGAAACTAGAGCAATGCTAATTTCTTTTTTAAAATTTTTACGCGGCGATAAAGAAAAGTGACTTGTTTGTTTTCCTTACACCATTATCCTTTCGCCATAAACCTTTTAAATATGAATTTATTCGACGTTTATCCTGTTAATGAGATCGCCATCGTAAAAGCAAAAGGTTCTTATCTATGGGACGATAAGGGAGATCAGTATCTCGATCTCTATGGCGGACATGCAGTAATCAGTATCGGTCATACCCATCCGCATTGGGTAAAACGGATTGAAGAGCAACTTGAAAAAATTGCTTTTTATTCTAACTCAGTTCGTATTCCCCAACAACAGCAATTGGCCGATAAATTGGGAAAGTTATCCGGCAAACCCGATTATCAATTATTTCTTTGTAATAGTGGTGCCGAAGCCAATGAAAACGCATTGAAGATGGCTTCTTTTCACAATAGCCGAAAAAAAATTATCGCCTTCAATAAGTCTTTTCATGGAAGAACTTCACTGGCCGTTTCAGTTACCGATAATAAAAGTTATATCGCGCCCGTAAATGAAACGGACAATGTAGTCTTTCTTCCTTTCAATGATGAAGCAGCATTGGAAGCCTGCTTCAAAAAAAATGGAAAAGAAATTTCTTCAGTGATCATTGAAGGAATACAGGGAGTAGGTGGTATTCATGTGGCGGAAAATAGTTGTCTCCAAAAAATCCGGCAATTGTGCGATGAATATGGAGCATTGTATATTGCCGATAGTGTACAATGCGGTTATGGAAGAAGCGGAAAATTTTTCAGTCATGATTATGCAAATGCGAATGCCGATATGTATACAATGGCTAAAGGAATGGGAAATGGTTTTCCGGTAGCCGGAATAATACTGGCTTCACATATTAAACCCAAACATTTTCAATTAGGAACCACGTTTGGTGGAAATCATCTTGCCTGTGCTGCGGCAATTGCCGTGTTAGAAATTATTGAAGAAGAAAAACTCATGGGAAATGCTGTAACTACCGGGCATTATTTGAAAGAGGAATTAAAAAAGATTGATGGGCTGGAGAATATTCGCGGTCGGGGATTAATGATTGGTTTTGATGTACCTGAAAAATTAAAAGACCTCAAAAAGAATTTATTGCTGAATCAAAAGATATTCACCGGAGAATCCAAACCAGCTACCATTCGATTATTGCCTTCGTTGGCATTGAAGAAACGGGATGCGGAAGATTTTATAGAGGCAATTAAAGAAGAAATTGAGAAGTTGATGAATCAATAACTTAACTGGTATATGAACCTGAAAGGAAATGGTATTGTTGTTCTATTCGGCTTTTTGATTTTGTTACCATTTCTTATTGATCTATTCTTTATACTTTTCTTTGGTAGTTCAACAAATTATTTTAGCCAATCGATTGGTGATTTTGGAATGAGTAAATTTGTTTTCGCGGGATACATGAATGTTTTGCCGTGGTTTATTGTTTATCTAATAATAGCTTTTCCCGTGATCCGTATTTATAATATTATTAAATATTGTTGTCCGACTAAATAAGTTAAATGCTTCATTTGCAAGTGTCGCCTCACCCTGCCTTTGCCGGCAGGCAGGCCCAACCCTCTCCTCGCGGAGAGGGGGCTAGAACCCGCTCTGCAAAAGGCTTTTAATAATTATTAAGATGATTTTAGTCGGACAATAATGATTATTAAAGAAAAGAAACAGCAACCTAAAAAAATGAAACAATTTGTACATGTTAAGGATGCAGGCAATATCGATTCCCTTGTTAAAAAAGCATTGTCGTACAAAGAGGATCCTTTAAAGGATAAAACACTCGGTACGGGCAAGCGTATGGGTTGTTTGTTTTTAAACCCAAGCATGCGTACGCGGTTAAGCACACAAATTGCGGCTCAAAATTTAGGGATGGAAGCAATCCTATTTAATGTTGGGCAGGAAGGTTGGGCTTTTGAATTTGAAGAAGAAGCAATCATGAGTGGTACAACCGTTGAACATGTAAAAGATGCGGCCCCTATTTTAGGAAAGTATTTTGATATACTTGGTATTCGCACGTTTCCATCATTAAAAAATAAAGAAGATGATTATAGCGAACTATATATAAAACAATTCATAAAATATGCGGGCATTCCGGTAGTTAGCCTGGAAAGCGCTACCCTGCACCCGTTACAAAGTTTAGCAGACATTATCACCATTTCTGAATTCCTCAATAGCAAACCACAACTAAAAAATAATAAACCTAAAATAGTTCTTACCTGGGCACCCCATGTAAAACCCTTACCCCAATGTGTAGCAAACAGCTTCGCGCAATGGATCAACGCTTGGGGTAATGCTGATTTTGTAATAACACACCCGGAAGATTATGAATTAGATTCACAATTTACACAGGGAGCCACTATTACAAATAACCAGGATGAAGCGTTGAAGGACGCAGATTTTATATATGTAAAAAACTGGAGCACGTATACAGATTACGGAAGAATTTATTGCAATGATCCGGAATGGATGCTTACGAATAAAAAAATTCAAAGCACCAATAATGCAAAAATATTGCATTGTTTGCCTGTCAGAAGAAATGTAGAATTAAGTGATGAAATACTGGATGGGCCAAACAGTTTGGTAACACAACAGGCAGGTAATAGAGTATGGGCAGCACAGGCAGTATTGGCTGAACTATTAAGAACAAAATAACCATCTTGGACAAACTATCGGTAATAAAAATAGGCGGTGTTATTGTTGATGATGAAAAGTTATTATCAACATTTCTTCAAGAGTTTGCGCGTCTTGACGGGAAAAAAATTCTTATTCATGGTGGAGGAAAAATTGCAACACGTATTGGAGATGCACTCGGAATAAAATCGAATTACGCAGACGGACGAAGAATAACGGATGCAGAAACTATTGATTTGGTAACAATGGTATACGGAGGATTGATCAATAAAAAAATAGTAGCCCAATTGCAAGCATTGCAATGTAATTCCATCGGAATAACTGGTGCAGATGCTAATCTTATTCCAGCTACTAAACGCCCTGTGAAAGAAATAGATTACGGTTTTGCGGGAGATGTGCATAGCGAAACTATTCCTGTTAAGACCTGGCAATTATTTCTGAATAATAATTTTGTGCCGGTAGTTGCACCGCTTACCCATGATGGAAAAGGAAATATACTAAATACCAATGCAGATACGATGGCACAGGAAATTGCTGTAGCCATGAGTGATTCGTATGAAGTATATCTTATCTATTCATTTGAGAAAGCAGGAGTTTTGTTGGATGCAACTGATAATACATCGGTCATTCAAACAATTAATCCAGCTATTTTTGCATCTCTTAAAACAGAAAAAAAGGTTTTTGACGGAATGATTCCAAAACTTGAAAATGCCTTTACCGCATTGAATAATGGAGTAAAAAAAGTGATTATTGGAGACGCAGAGAACCTCTCATCACTATTAGAGGGCAATTCAGGAACAACCATAGTTGCACAATGATGGGTACATTACAGGGAACGGTTGATGATTATAAGAAATTGATAGAATCCGGGAAAAGCCTGGGGGCCATTGAGCGATTTTATGCAGATGAAATAATTCAGATTGAAAATAACGATGACGCTTTAGCAAGTAAAAAAATTGCTGCAGTTGGAAGTAAGCAATATAAGAAAAGTAAATAGCTTTTCAATTACTACCAGTCGAATGGTAATTGCCGAAGTATAAGGAATAGCAATAAGAGCAATTGAGATTGTATTTGAAAGTAAAAAATCGGCCAGAAAAAAACTATCTGAAGCCTTTGTACAACAGTGGAAAGATAACAGAATTGTTTATCAACGTTTTTATTATAAAGAATTGTTAGATGCGCACTGAGGAATTAAACATATTATTTGAAGATGCAGTAGGGTTATTAAAAAAATTAATTGCTACACCGTCCTTTAGTAAAGAGGAAGAAAATACGGCAGACATACTGGAGCGATTTTTACAATCAAAAGGCGTTCGTACCAAAACGCATCTCAATAATATCTGGGCAAGTAATCTCTTTTTCAATCCAGCGAAGCCTACTTTACTCTTAAACTCTCATCACGATACCGTAAAACCGAATAAGGGATATACACTCGACCCTTTTGATTCATCAGAAAAAGAAGGGAAATTATTCGGCCTGGGCAGCAATGATGCTGGCGGGTGCCTGGTTTCCTTAATGGCCGTATTTCTTTATTATTATCAAAAAGAAAACCTTAAGTACAATTTAATTTTCGCGGCTACCGCAGAAGAAGAAATTTCGGGACAAAACGGAATTGAAGCACTATTACCCCGTTTGGGAATTATTGATTGCGGCATTGTTGGCGAACCCACACAAATGCAAATGGCGGTTGCTGAAAAAGGTTTAATGGTATTGGATGCGGTTGCCCATGGACGTGCGGGCCATGCTGCAAGAAATGAAGGCGAAAATGCGTTATACAAAGCACTAAAAGACATTCAATGGATACAATCTTACCAGTTTCCTAAAGTATCCAACCTATTGGGTCCGGTAAAAATGAGTGTTACTGTTATTGATACTGATAATAAGGCTCACAATGTGGTACCTGCTCAATGTAAATTTATTATTGATTGCCGGGTAAATGAATTGTATCCGTTTGAAGAAATACTTACAGTAATTAAAGAAAATATTGAAAGTGAAATTCAACCCAGAAGCACCCGTCTTCGATCTACTTCCATTGCATTGAATCATCCTTTAATCGAAGCAGGAATTCAATTAGGCAGAACCTATTATGGTTCCCCTACAACATCTGATAAGGCGTTAATGCCTTTTCAAACATTAAAAATGGGTCCGGGTGATAGTGCGAGAAGCCATACCGCGAATGAATTTATTTTTACAGAAGAAATAAGAAATGGAATTGATCTTTATGTTCAACTGTTAGATCAATTGCTTTAAGAATTCCGGTATTGGTTGCAGGCTTGATGAAATTATCCTAAAATAAAGAGTAACTATACAGGTGCTTAATAAATAAATAAATAAAAATGAAACTCTGGCAAAAGGAAAGTACGTCTGTTTCTGAAATCATCGAAAAATTTACAGTAGGCCGCGATAAAGAATTTGATCTTTTGCTGGCAGGCTATGATGTACAGGGATCTATTGCCCATGTTACGATGTTGGGAGAAGTAGGATTAATGACAAAAGAAGAAGCCGCAGTTGCCTTAAAAGGTTTAACAGAAATAGCCGCAACCATTGATCGCTCCGAATTCAGTATTGATGAGGAAGTGGAAGATATCCATTCGCAGATAGAATTATTACTCACAAAAAAAATTGGAGAGGCCGGAAAAAAAATTCATAGCGGCAGAAGCAGAAACGACCAGGTAGCAGTAGACATAAAACTTTATTTGAGAGCTGAGTTACTAAGTATCAAAGATGAAGTGAAAAAACTATTTGACTTATTGATCAACCAAAGTGAGCGTAATAAAAATAACCTGATACCCGGTTATACTCATTTACAAATTGCAATGCCCTCTTCGGTTGGATTGTGGCTTGGCGCTTATGCCGAAAGCCTGGTAGATGATCTGGAATTACTCGCTGCTGCTTACCAGGTAGTCAATAAAAATCCTTTAGGAAGTGGTGCCGGTTATGGATCATCGTTTCCGCTAAACAGAAAAAGAACCACAGAGTTATTGGGCTTTAAAACACTTAACTGGAACAGTGTATATGCACAAATGAGCCGTGGCAAAACCGAAAAAATTACAAGCATTGGTTTGTCAGGTATAGCATCCACCCTTAGCAAACTATCTATGGATTGCTGCTTATACCTTAATCAAAACTTCGGTTTTATCTCATTCCCCAATGAATTAACTACAGGAAGTAGCATAATGCCCCACAAAAAAAATCCGGATGTGTTTGAATTAATAAGGGCGAAATGCAACCGTATTCAATCGATTCCAAACGAACTTACTTTACTGCTAACAAATCTTCCTTCGGGTTATCATCGCGACCTTCAGTTAACAAAAGAGATTTTATTTCCAGCGATTGAGGAATTAAAAGCGTGTTTGCAATTAATGCAACTGATGTTATCGAATGTATCAGTAAAAGAAAATATTCTGGATGATCCAAAATACATTTACCTGTTTAGTGTAGAGGCCGTTAATGAATTAGTAAATAAAGGCGTTCCATTTCGTGAAGCTTATCAACAGGTAGGAAATCAAATTGATCAGGGAAAATTTACTTTCGACTACAAGAGTAAATTACTACACACCCATGAAGGAAGTATCGGCAATTTATGCAACGATGAAATTATTAATGAAATGAATGGGCTATTATCTCATTTTCTATAATTTTTGGCTTTACGAATTGAATGCTATTAAGTGGGTATTTATTATTTTGGCAAAAGATTTATTTTCAATAGTAATTCTTTACCTATTGTAAATCTATTTTTTATTATTGTTGTCCGACTAAATAAGTTAAATGCTTCATTTGCAAGTGTCGCCTCACCCCAACCCTCCCCTCGCGGAGGGGGGGGTTAGAACCCGCTCTGCAAAAGGCTTTTAATAATTATTAAGATGATTTTAGCCGGACAACAATGATTTTTTATATTAAACCTTTTATCAAAAAATCTGCTATGAAAAAACTTTTTAGCTGGCTCCTTCAATCAATAAAGAAATATTTTGCTGAACCATTAATGTGGATCAGGGGTTGGTTTTTTATAACCAGCAGGGTTCCTTTTTTACTGATAATAATTGGGTTTGGTTGTTTCGGTTTTATTTTAAACGATCAGGGTAAGGACCTGATGATGGCGTTTAGAGATATTTCCTTATTTCATCCGTATCTTCTAAGTTTTACTTTTTTATTAATAATCTGGAGTGGGATTTTATGGTATGTTGCCCGCCTTGTGCTTACGTCAGCAAATCTTCGTAGAATTGTTGATACAGAGGTATCTCTTAGTGAATCTCTAAAGGATCCACAATGCAGCAAGAATTGTGCATTGAAAGAAGATCATATAGTAGTATCGATTGATAGTTTGCATCGGAGGTCTATTCAAAAAATAGCGAAGATAGCGCCAAGAGTATTTGCCTGCTTACCCTACCTGCTTTTTTTATGGAGTTATTATAGTGTAAATAAATTTAACGGATGGGTAAAAATGGTTATTGTGTTATTGATTGGCGTGATTCATGTAACCTACCTATGCTATCGTACAATTATTTTCAAAGATAAAAAGCAACCCATAGCTGCATCGGACGAGCGATTTTTGCTTGGTCAATTAAAAGACCCAATTGCGATCATCTATTCACAAATGCTGCGCAATACAACTAAATATATTATTCCGGTTGTATTTTTAGGATCCTTTTTCTACGCATGGATTACTGCGCGATCAGTTCCTTCCCTGGAAGGAAAACCTGGTTTGATTATTTTATGCGGATTAATTTTTTATTCATTGGTTGGGTTGTTAATGGATTATATTTCCAACTGGCTAAAATTTCCTTTCTTTTGGTTCTTGCTGCTATTAATGTTGTTCATTTCATTGCCGTATAATAATAACCATGCGATACTTGCAACTGTTAATCAGGAAAATGCTGCGCTACAAATAAATAATCGAAAACAAGACAGTAATTATTTCAAAGAATGGCTTGAACAAAAGTGGAAATCAAACCAGCTTATCAACAACGGAGATACTATTCCTGTATTTATTATGGCTGCTGAAGGAGGGGGTATTCGTGCCTGTTATTGGACCGAACAGGTACTAAAGCAGCTGCACCTATTGTATCCTGAATTATATAATAATACATTTGCTGTTACCGGTGCTTCAGGTGGGACAGTGGGACTTAGTTTTTTTTATAATTATATCTATCAGCAATCAAAAAATGATATTACTGTATTAAACAAAAAAGAATTTTATGCTTCGTTGGATACTATTGCTGCTTCAGATTTTCTTTCAGGCGTAACCTATGGATTTTTATTCCCCGATTTGCTGCAACGTGCTATTCCCTGGCCTATTGCTTCTTTTGATCGCGCAAAATTTCTTAACAATGCATTTTCAGGTTCTTTTAGAAAACACACTGGCAATGGCGATAATGATACTAAAACAATATTGGATCAGTCGGTTTTAATTTCTTCACAGGAATCCAATGCATTTAATTTTCCGGTTATTTTATACAATAGTTTATTTGTAGAACAAGGACAGAAAGCAATATTTTCCCCTTACAAACTTTCTGAAATCTATTATAAAGATGTATTGGATATTTTTGACTCAACCAGGGTATTGGTACCCGTTACGGAAGCAATGGTTTCTTCGGCAAGGTTCCCCATCATAACACCTCCAGGTTTAATGCAAAAAGCCGATGGCACAAAATTAGGACACCTTGTAGATGGCGGATATTTTGAAAATACAGCGATTCAAACTGCGCAACAAACAGCCATCATGATTAAACGTATCAGCAGTCGTCTGAATTTAGGAGGAAAGAAAGTAGTTCCTTACATTATAGCTTTAAAATATGGATCTGGTACTAAAAAAGCAGTGGATGCCTTAGGTGCCGGATATGAAACGGCACCGATCAAGGGAGGTATTAATACCTTGTTTAGATGGATTGATGGTGCAAACGCTATTACTACAACACTTGATAAAGATTTGAATTCAATTGAATTTAGATTACCAAAATATAAAGGAGACATTATTCCACTTGGCTGGTACTTATCAAACCCTTCCAGAAAATTGATAGAAGAATATGCATTGCCCGGAACTGATCAATTAAAAAAACCGCTGGCTCAATTAAAAAGGCTCTTAAGAAATTGATAAGTTGTGCGAATTTATAAAGTGCAACACTTTTATAATACTTAAGTATTGGTAAAATCACTAAAAATATTATATTCGTACTATGATTTATCAAAATGCCCCAATAAGGGAAGCTGTTTTTGATATAAGAATTGATAAGCTCAATATTACAGGTGTTGAAGAGTTACTACTTATTAGAGAATTGATTTTCAAAGATTTTCCCGTTGAAAAAAAGAGGCATAATATTACTGGAATGTTTCAATTTTCACCAGATAAACCACTCGAAAGTAAATCTCATAGTGACTTAACAGGATATATTTTCCTATCGGAAGACAATACTAGACAACTTCAAGTCAGAATAGATGGATTTACTTTGAATGTGTTAAAACCTTATGAAAATTGGGAGATGCATTTTGAAACGTTCATTAATTATTGGTCTGAGTATAATAGACTTTTCAAGCCAGAAAAAGTTATTAGAATAGCTACAAGGTTTATAAATAGAATAGAAATCCCGATCCCATTTAACGATTTTCAAGACTTTGTTATCAATATGCCGCCTATACCTGTATGTTTACCACAGACGTTTTCCAACTTTTTTATGCAAATTCAAGTTCCAAGCAAAGACAAGTTTAGAAATGTTGTGATTACTGAAACAATAGAGCCTATCGAAAATTTAACTTTGCCATTCATTTTGGATATTGATGTTTTTCAAGAACTCAATATTGAAAATTCTAAAGAAAATTTATCATTAAATTTTTCAGTAATTCGTAATATTAAAAACGAAATATTCGAAAACTGTATAACAGAAAAAACAAGACAATTATTTAAATGATAAATACAATATATCCGACTATACAAGAAAGACAGAGACCAGTCGCTGTTTCTTACGAAGCTCATTTAGTTAGAAATAATATTGAAACTTGCCATTTATTATTTGTTGGTCAAAGCGTTTTTATTCAAGAATTATATAAGCAACAATTAAAAAAAAGATTTGATTTTTATAATTCGATTTGGAAAAATGAAACAGTATTTTCCTCAAGCATTTCAGAAATAACAAATAATGCAGCATATCGTTATATTATTGGGTTAGGCCAAGAAGTTCTACCATTCATTATAAATGATTTCAAAGCAAATGACAATCACTGGTTTTATGCATTAGAAGCAATTACTGGTCAAAACCCAATTAACGATAATCATAAAGGAATTGTTCCATTAATGAAAGCTGATTGGTTAAAATGGGCAAAGGAAAATAATATAACAGATGAAAATTGAGTTTCCACCATTCCCTAATAGTAAAGTTGACCCATTTTTAGTAACAAGCCCCCAGACTGCTCATTACAATTGTATTGCTTGGGCATACGGAGACAATTCAAAATGGTTTTGGCCAGATATCTCTAATATTTATTATTGGCCACTTGAAATTCCAAGAGAAGAAAAAGTAGAATACTTCGTTTTATTATTTAAGTCTATTGGATATGAAGTTTGCAATAATGGGGATTTAGAGGAACATTATCAGAAAATCGCAATATACACCGACAAATTTGGCAAACCAACACATGCAGCTCGACAACTAGAAAATGGCTTTTGGACAAGTAAGCTGGGACAACATTTTGACGTTACTCACACAATATTTTCAATGCAAGATGGCTCATATGGTAATGTCGCATTATTCATGCAACGACAAAAATAATTTCTCCAAAACATTGGCGTTGCAATAGTGGGGCTGGACATTGAAACAATCACCAGCGGTAATTCTGTTTGGCTGAGGTTCGAGGCTGACGATTAAAGCCCAAAAGCTATAGTTCTTAATATTTAAACTTACCGAGAATCAACGCCACAGGTCCAGAAAGACGCAATACTTCCATCCTAGCCTGTCGGCAATACCTCCTCATTAACGAAGATCTTTGATATTTACCCGGGTTGGGCTGTTTTTACCTGCAACAATAGACGAAGAACTAATAGCAATGGCTTTAATAATTTCTGCCATATTCTTCATATCCAGTGTTTCAATTTCATCATCAAGAGAATGATAATACTTGTCGATGGTTTTATTAACTGCCATCGTATCGGCTTCCATCCTCGAAGTAGAAATGGTGTGAGCAGGTACACCCAGTCGGGCAAGTGTTGCATTATCTGAACGATAAAAAAGATCCTGTGTTTTATAGGGGTCCGGATAAAAGGTGAATTTCGACCCCTGTAAGTTTTTTTCTAAAATTTTACTCATATCCGTTTTTTCATATCCTGTAATATATGCCGAGTTTGTACCCCACTTACTTTCGGTACCAATCATTTCAATATTAAACATGGCTATTACTTTATCTGCATTGTACTGTTGCGAAAAATATTGGGAGCCAAATCCTCCGATCTCTTCAGCCGTAAATGCTGCAAACACAATCGTACGCTCATTGTCTTTCTTCAATCCGAAGTAATGTGCAAGCATCATCACTGCAGTGGTTCCTGCTGCATCGTCATTTGCTCCATTAAAAATAGAATCCGCGTCCTTGTTAGGCTTTGAGATACCCAGATGATCGTAATGGCCCGAGAATACCACAAACTCGTCTTTCTTTTTTTTGCCGGGTAAAACGCCAACTACATTCATTAATTTTTTCTCTACAATTTCGTGTTTTGCTTCAACTAAATAACTTACAGGGTTAGCCGCCGTTAAAACAAACACCACGCTATTTGGCGATTTAAATAGTTGTCTCTTCATTCCGGTAAGTCTGTTAAAAATTTTACTAAAGCTTGTATCCACCATCACCAGGTAATTCTTACCTGAACGAATCAAACTTCTTGCTTCCGAAAACAAATCTTTACCGGCTGCAACCGTAATTTTCTCAAAACCCGAATTTTCATTGACACTAAGAGAAGGCTGACAGGTTACTACGATAATATTTTTCATATCTATAACCGTATTATCCAAACTACCAGACGCACTTATAAATTTCGGGGTCACCATTACAAATTCCTGGTAATAGGATTGGCCGTTTACAGGTTGCAATCCCGCCTTCTTAAATTCCTCCGCAATAAAGGCAGCAGCTTTATCAATTCCCGGCGAAAATGTTCTCCGGCCTTCCATATCATCGGCAGAAAGAATTCTTTCAATACGTTCTACTTCAGTAGCATTTATTATTTTATCAATATCCTGTGCCGATAAATAAGAAGAGAGTATTACCAGCCAGGTACCAAGTACTATTTTTTTCATATATTATTTTCTAACTAATTTATTTTTCGTTCCAATAAGCATAATGCTTTTAAAGGCTATTGCCCTATTATTATCTATTCGTTATGCGATTTGCAAACCTCTTTATAATAGTCACTAAAGGCTCATCATTTCTTTAAACTTAACTGTTTGGCGTCGGCTTACTTCAATTTTTTCTCCCCCTTTCAGTTCCAATAATAATCCACCATTAAAATAAGGTTCAATTTTTTCAATTAATCGCAGATTTATGATATGCTTTCGGTTGGCGCGGAAGAAAGTCTTTTCATCCAACCGTTCTTCGAGTGCGTTGAGTGATTTTAGAATAAGGGGTTTATTGGTAGAAAAATATACTTTCGCATAGTTTCCCACGCTTTCGAATAACCGAATTTCATTGAGTTTTACAAACCAGCATCTTTCGCCATCCTTCACAAATACCTGATCATGTTCGTAAAGTGTAGATCGATTAATATTCTCTGTTCCATCGGTGCCCGTATCTCGTTCCTCTTGTAAATGAAGTTTCTGAACAGCATCTGCCAATCGCTTTGGTTCAATCGGCTTTAAAAGATAATCCAGTGCATTAACTTCAAATGCTTTTAGCGCGTACTCATCATAAGCGGTAGTAAATATCACATTGGGAATTCTATCCAGTTCTGCCAGCAAGTCGAAGCCTGTTTTACCGGGCATTTGAATATCAAGAAAAATCAGTTCGGGGTTCATCTGTTCAATCTTCTCAATACCTTCTCCTGCATTTGCAGCTTCAGCAACCACTTCGATTTCCGGATAATCCAATAATAATTTTTTTAACTCATTACGGGCCAATCGTTCATCATCAATAATAATTGCTTTAATCATATACCGTTAATTTATAGTTACAGGAATAAGCACGGTTGCCTGTACAATATTCCCATTCACCTGTTTTATTTCAAAGTTAGATTTATCGCCGAATAATAACTGCAGTCTATTTTTTGTACTCGATATTCCAAACCCTTCTTCGTTTATTTGACCGCTTAAATTTCCTGAATTCTGTACAATAAGCTCGTGATAATTACCTTTAAAATCAGAAATGATTTTTATAAGGCCTCCTTTAATTTCTTTACCTATACCATGTTTAATTGCATTCTCCACAAGGGTTTGAAGCATCATTGGAGGTACAGGCTGATCGAGTGTATCTTCATCAATCTGGTATTCAACATTCAGCCTTGCTTCGAAACGAATATGTTCCAGAGCAAGGTAATCCTTTACAATATTTAATTCTTTTTCGAAGGAAACTGTTTCTAGTTTTTCTGCCTGCATACTACTACGTAAAATGTTACTTAATTCTGTAATAGCTTCACGTGCCCTGTTAGGATTTTCGTCTATTAATGCCCGTATGCTGTTTAGTGCATTAAAAATAAAATGAGGATTAATATGAGATTTTATTGTTTTTAGCTCAAGTTCTTTTACCAATGCTTCCAGCTTAAGCGTATCTAGTTGCTGGCGGCGGCTTTTTTCGATATAATGGTAGAAATAATAAATAACCATCCAGGGTATTATGAAAATTCCCAGGTTTAACACATTTACTAAAAGTTTTGAAAAGAAATTAATATTACTACTATCGCTCAGAGAAAATAATTGCAAAAAACCGATCAATAATAAGCTATAAAGTGTACTTGTTGCAACAATGCCAATAATAAGCCGGGTGATCATTTTTTCAATCGGCAATAATAACCATCCTGCTCTTTTAATATATTCGCGTAGTAGATGTGTACTGATTATACCGCCTATTACATAGATGAAGATTTTAGCGCTCATATCCGCAGTCAGAATATCCTTCCGGAAAAAGATAGTATAAAAAAGCAGGGAAAACCCAACCAGGCCCCAGCCCCCTAACTGACAAAGCCAATAACTTGATATGCGGTTAAAAACTTTCATATTGAACTCAAATCTACATATACAATACCCTCTTTGCAGCTATTTGGGATATATGGTGATATATATAGCCCATCGGTGGGGTATACTTCGAAAAAAACTGGCTGAAAATACAGCATTTTCGTAAAAAAAGACTGTTGTGCGAACCTGAACCCGGTTTTATTGTTTTGATAAAATACCAACCTCTATCCAATGGCCGTTATAAAATTGTATTTTTGAACATTGAAATTTACACTCGATGGAAATTAAACTAGGCGCTTTACTAAGTACGATTAACTCACCTGCAGATGTTAAGAATTTAAAAAAAGAACAATTGCATGTGCTTTGCAATGAGTTACGTCAATACATCATCGATATCGTGAGTGTGCACGGCGGGCATTTTGGAGCCAGTTTGGGTGTTGTTGAACTTTCTGTAGCCCTTCATTACATTTATAGTACACCCTACGACCAATTGGTATGGGATGTTGGCCACCAGGCCTATGGCCATAAAATTTTAACTGGCCGCCGAGATAATTTTGCAACGAATCGAAAATATAACGGGTTGAGTGGCTTCCCAAAACGAACCGAAAGCGAATACGATACGTTCGGAGTTGGGCATTCCTCTACCTCTATTTCTGCCGCGTTGGGTATGGCAATGGCCGCAAAATACAAGGGAGAAGATAGAAAATCGGTAGCCATTATCGGAGATGGATCAATGACGGCGGGTCTGGCTTTTGAAGCGATGAATCATGCAGGTGTTGCCGACAATGATATGCTGATTATATTGAATGATAATTGCATGAGCATCGATCCAAATGTGGGTGCTTTAAAAGAATATCTGACAGATATAACCACTTCGGCTACTTATAATAAATTTAAGGACGATATCTGGAAAGCGCTTGGAAAATTACCTATTGGTAAAAACTTTACCCGCGAAATGGCCAGTAAGCTGGAACATAGTATCAAAGGATTTGTTAGCCGCAGCAGTAATCTTTTTGAAGCCCTGAACCTTCGTTATTTCGGACCAATAGACGGTCATAATATTACCAAGCTGGTGGATACTTTACAGGATCTAAAAAATATCCCCGGACCTAAGTTACTTCATATCATAACGGTAAAGGGTAAGGGATATGCATTGGCAGAAAAAGATCAAACCAAATGGCACGCGCCCGGTTTGTTTGATAAAGTAACCGGCGAGATTCATAAAAAAGTATTCGATCTGCCACAAGCGCCAAAATACCAGGATGTATTTGGACATACTATCATTGAATTGGCAGAGAAAAATGATAAAATTATAGGCATCACTCCTGCCATGCCTTCGGGTTCTTCGTTAAAATTTATGATGGAGAAAATGCCTCATCGGGCATTTGACGTTGGTATTTGTGAACAACATGCTGTAACCCTAAGTGCCGGCATGGCCACGCAGGGGATGAAAGTATTTTGCAATATTTATTCGTCTTTTATGCAAAGGGCCTACGATCAGGTAGTGCATGATGTGGCTATTCAAAAATTGCCCGTGGTATTTTGTTTGGACCGGGCTGGACTGGTTGGAGAAGATGGCCCCACCCATCATGGATGTTATGATATTGCTTATTTCCGTTGCATTCCTAATATGATTGTTAGTGCTCCAATGAATGAGAGTGAACTACGCAATTTAATGTATACGGCACAGTTAGAATCGACTGATCTGCCTTTTGTGATTCGTTACCCGAGAGGAGAAGGAGTAATGCCAGAATGGAAAACCCCATTGAAAGAAATTGAAATTGGAACAGGAAGAAAACTAAAGGACGGAAAAGAAATTGCGATCCTGACGTTTGGTCACCCTGGAAATTTTGCAAGCCTCGCGATCCGCGAATTACGTAAAGAAGGAATTGATCCTGCACATTACGATATAAGATTTGTAAAACCACTCGACGAAAAATTACTGCACGAAGTATTTACAAAATACAATAAGGTAGTTACAGTAGAAGACGGTACAATAGTAGGAGGTTTTGGATCGGCTATCCTGGAATTTATGGCCGAACATAACTACAAAGCAGATTTGAAAATAATGGGTATTCCCGATCGTATCGTTGAACATGGTACTCCCAAACAACTATATAATGAAATTGGGTTAGATGCCAATGGAATTGCGAATACCGTACGTGAATTTCTGCAAGCGCCTAAAACAAATAAAGTAACATTTACTACGGATGCTGGTTTAAGTTAATAGATATTAATATATACTCCGAATTGAATTTATAATAACGATTCTTAATAAAAAGGAGCTGGCAGGAACGAATTTTCCTGCATAGATGAATTAATTTAAATCACTTCTCCTACTTAATCTTTTACAATCGAAGAGCCGCCCCTAACTTTCGGGCTATTGTTTGCAGTGTTAAGGAAAGATACCTTCACCGGTATTAAATCAACAAAACTGTGAAGCAAATATTTTTAGCGCTGCTTACTTTAATCAGCCTGCCTACTTCGGCTCAACCAAAAATAGTGGGTACCCTTGCAAATAATGGTTCCAAATACGGGGGATCGATTTTTCGATTGGATTTACCAGGCAGTTCTCCCGGCGTTGTATATGCGTTCGATAATAGAGCCCCGCATGCACCAGTAGGAGGAATTATTGCAGGTGATGCAGACTGGCTGTATGGAAGCTTGATATTTAACGGAACAAACAGTAATGGTGCATTCTATAAAATTCGGAAGAATGGCCTTGATTTTACAAAATTGTTCGATTATAGCAATTCATCTGCAAGCACCCCATTTTACCATACTGATAATTACATCTATGTAATGGGTGGCAATGAATTAAAAAAAATTGACCCGGTAACCAATACAGTAGTTAACCTGGTTAACAATGTTTATGGGCTCAACCTTCATATTGATGCTGGCGACTGGATTTATTTTCTGGGAACCAGCTCTCTCAACAAAATAAAAACGAATGGTAGCATGCAAACATTGCTTCATAATTTTAGTTTTCCTTCGGATGGATATAACCCGGTGGGTGTTACCGAAGTTCCGGGCGATAGCTTGTTTGGAATACAAAGCAATGGTGGAGCAACTGATGGTGGTACGATGTTCAGTATCCGGAAAGATGGAAGTAAT
Organism: Chitinophagaceae bacterium; assembly: GCA_046153465.1. GTDB lineage: Bacteria > Bacteroidota > Bacteroidia > Chitinophagales > Chitinophagaceae > Endoryza. The sequence continues at coordinate 1,164 of JBJXDV010000270.1, read as the reverse complement.
TTTGTACTACGACATCAATTTACCAATGCTACCGGTATATTTCCCAATTCGAATCTGGTATATTTCAATGGTAAACTTTTTGGTTATACCACGCAAGGCGGGAATTTTGGCAATGGTACCCTTTATTCAATCAATACTGATGGAAGCGGATTCAACGTTATTTATCATTTTCCATCGGCAAATGGTCCTGCATTTCCCGCTGGCAATATCTCTATCAGCAGCAATGGTCGCATTTTCGGAGCTTTTTCGCAATATTTTCAAACAGGATTTAATACCTACAAACTCTATAAAATTGATACCAGCGGAGAAAATTTTGAACCCATCTGTACCTTAAACTATCGGGAAAGTGGAAATAGCGAGCAGGGATTGTTGTTATTGAATGATAAAGACATTTATTTTACTGCACTTGAACAGGGAAAATACGATGGAGGTGTACTTACTTATTGTGATAGTAATGGCGTTGGTAATAGTCTATACCATTTTGGGTATTCAGTAAATGGCTTTCGACCAAATGGAGGGGTCATCAAAGCAAGTGATGGTAAGCTCTATGGCACAACGGTCATTGGAGGAATTACGGGGAATGGCGTAGTATTTTCTTTAAATAATGACGGAACCGGATATACGAAATTACACGAATTTACGGCTGCGGAAAGCTACGAGCCTTCTGGAAAATTACTGGAAGCAAGTGATGGTAAATTATACGGTGCCTGCAAATTTGGCGTTGCAAATCTTGGAATGATTTATCGGTTAGATAAATCAGGTAGTAATTTTCAGGTGATTTTTGAATTTACTGGCTCAACGCAAGGCTATTCACCCGTTGGAAGTTTAGTTGAAGATGCAAACGGTTTTTTATATGGAATTAATTTTTACAGCGTGCTGGGAGGTGGCGGGTCGGTTTTTAAAATTAATAAAAATGGAAGTGGATATATAACATTAAAAGAGTTTAGCATCACCAGCGGACTGCGTTATCCATATAACGGAGTTACCCTTTCAAAAGGTTATTTATATGGAGCCTGCGGATATGGGGGTGTAGAAAATAAAGGAGGCCTTTACCGGATAAAAACCGATGGCAGTGATTATCAACAATTGCATGATTTTACAGCGGCTAGTGGTGGAGAATTACCAGTTGCCTCACCTATCATAGCAAGTAATGGAAAACTTTAT
>JBJXDV010000269.1:0-5328 GCA_046153465.1 Chitinophagaceae bacterium | reverse complement strand
TTAAAGTTTTCCCGGAAAGTAAAACAGCGGAACTATCAGCAATGCTGAGTTGTAAAGAATCGATCTGGCCATGGCCAAGGTCTAAAAGGGAAACACCTTGCACATTGGCATTAACATATTTTACATGAAAGGTTGCTGATTGTTTATAATCGGGCGACATCTCAAATACAACGGCGGAAGAATCGCTTTGCTGAATGTGTAAAGTATCGAATTCAGTGTCCATGCTTTCCAGTTCAAACTCCGATTTGCCGTTCATTATTACATGAATACTTTTTTGTTTTATGTTAAACATTTCAAATTTTGTATCTGTACCAGTTACTGAAATCAGGTTTGGAGCAAAGATACGCACCAGTGTATTCCACTTCATCCAATCTCTTTCAAAAATATCTTTCGCTTCCTTTGGAAATTTCAAAAATAACGTATCGTTCTTAACAAAGGCCTTTACCAACCCGCTTGCGTAATCGTCCCAGTTTTTATACACTTTAACCGAAGCCTTCATGTTTTGTTCGAATGCAATATTGGTAATGTTACCCCCTTCGAGATTTATATGCGAGAAGGGTTGTTGCAACAGGATACCAAAGTTCCAATAGAGATCACTTTTGTCCGCCTTATCGTATTCGTGTTTTAGAATAGTGTTTGATAAAAACAGACCTGCTACAAATAGTAGGAGCATCGCTGAAAGAATTTTTGAAGTCAGTTTCATCTGTTTCATATTATTTTTTGAAGAATTTACGTGCTCATGCGAATTCTATAAGCGAACGAGTTATTATCACTTATGAAAATTCTCTTTTACAAATTTTTCGTATTGATTTTTTATTTCTTTGATATCAATTTTAAGCAGGTAAAGGTTACGAAGAAAAACGGGCAAATCATTCTCTATAAACTGGTCGCGACGAAAATCAAGTATTTGTTCCATTGCATCGTCTTCAGTAAAATATCCCACACCGCGTTTATTGGTAATAATCGCTTTTTGTTGTAAAAAATCATAGGCACGCTGTACGGTATTGGGATTTACTTCCATCAATACTGCAATATCACGGATACTAATTATTTTATCACCCAACTTCCATTTTTTTAATAATATTTGCTCACACACATATTCTGCAATCTGCAGGTAGATGGGTTGGTTTTGTCTAAAATCCATTCTTACAATTTAAAATTCTTTTTCTTTGAGGCGAACAAAAGCCAATATCCATAAAATGGAGGGAACAACAAACTGAACTAAAATAGATACGATTCCTGCGGTATACTCCGGCAATTCAATTCGCCCGGTTAATCTATTTTCATCAATAAACACCAGATAATATGGAAATGCACTGCCAATATGCTCCATCATCATTTTAGCGATCATTAAATTCAGCAAAAAAGCACCAAACCAAAAAGCAGCAATTATAAGGGCCACTTTAATAAAACTTAGTTTATTAAAATATAAAGAGCCAACGAGCATGGCCCCGGCAAAATTTACAAACATTACAATTACATTTTTTGCAACAAACTCATTGAAGGGAAAGATTTGCACCTGTTCATAAAACTGTTTATAAAAGGGGCCATTCACATCCAAACTTTTGTGATACAGTTCTACAAAAACGGTGTCCATCAATCGAAAAAATAATAAAAAAATTGCAACATATAAAATACCGGTAAGTAAGATGCCACAAAGCCATTTTTCAAAATGAGATGCAGGCAGCGTGAGGTAAGAAGAACCCATTGCATTGCTGGAAAAATATCCATATACAAACGACGCTAAGAAGCAGCCTCCCCCGATCAATCCTAAAGCAAAAGAAGCATTCTGGGCAGTATCAAAACCAGATAAGGTTTTACAGATGACATAGGTAAAAAATACCAGTACCAGCGAAAGCCCCGACAAACCCATCAATTGCATTGGGCGCTCAAGTATTGTTTTTTTAAACAAGAGGTTAAAGCGTTTTGCACTAAATGTATTGTTCATTACTCTTTATTAGTTAATCAAAAAATCATTTTTATCCGATCAGGATTTTCTGTTACAGCATTAAACAGATGTTCAAGGTTTACTTTTGAATCAACAGCCCTGGTATTTTCTACAACAACAGCAATACCATTCAATGATTCCTCTGAATACAATACGCGATCTTCCTCAGAAATGCTATTAACCGATTTAAACAATAGTTTTTCACCAATAGACGCAACCGATTCATTGAGCAATAATTCACCTTCATCAACAATAATTACCCGGTCGATCAAATTATCAAGATCCCGAATTTGATGGGTAGAAATAAAGATCATTCGTTCCTCATTCATAATTGAAGCGATTAGTTTTCTGAATCTTTTTTTGGAAGGAATATCAAGTCCGTTGGTAGGTTCATCTAATAAAAGAACCGCCGTATTGCAAGCCAACCCAAAAGCAATGATGAATTTTTTTTGTTGCCCAAAGGATAAGGTATTGAGTTTACCAGTTGTTTCAACGTCCAGTTCCTGCAGATGTTGCTTCAATTGTACTTTATCAAACTTTGGATAAAAGGGAGAAAAAAGGTTAACATAGCTATCGATCGTTAACGAGGGCACATATACTTCTTCAGGTATAAAATAAATAGTTTGCAAAAAAGAAGGTAATCGTTGGCCGGGAATAAAATCATTTACGTGTATCGTTCCTTTGAGCGGAAACAATAAGCCAATCATATTTTTTAGCAGTGTTGATTTACCGGCACCATTGCGACCCAACAGCCCATAAATACTTCCTGTTTTAAGCTGGAGGTTCAAATTCCTGTACAGCAATTTTTTTCTATGGTAACCAAACGATAGGTTTTTTATTTCAATCATTAGTGTATTAGTTATGTAGTACACTCAAAGGAAAGACTATTTTTGTTACCATCCAAATAAACCTAAAAAAAACCTGCTATCAACTTGATGCAGGTTACGCTAAAAGAATATACCAGGGATTATTTCCTTTTCACCATTTTCATTATTTTATCTCTTTTAAAAAAAGATTCCGGTATTCGACTTTCATAGATTCCATTACGTGCACCTGCAGTCCCAACAAGCCTTTCATTTTTCGGTGAGTGGTATCTTCATCAATTGTTTCGCTCATTAAAATACCATTTACATAATGACGCATACGGTTACCTTTTACTATAATATGTATCTCGTTCCAGTCGCCTGTTTTAATAAGTGCCTTTAATGAATCTGAATCGCCGACCGAGCCAGTGATGAAAGGCTTTTCATCAAATTTCAGTAAAGCTTTTTGTCCACGCATGGCCAAAAAACCTCTGCCCCTTTCCTCATAATTCTGGCCAGTGTATTGATTGGCCCCATCGATATCTGCCTGGTAACCTTTTAACGCATAGCGAATATCTTTTAATTCTTCACTGCGGTAATTGACCCCACTATTACCTTCGGGACTAATACGGAATTGCGCTTTAAACTCAAAATTAGCAGGCATACTTCCACGCCAAATCAAAAAAGTATTTGTTTTAATTACCTTACCAGGAATTACCTCTCCGATAAAACTACCATTTTCAATACGCCAGAAATTAGTATCGGCATCCCATCCCTTCATGGTTTTGCCATCAAACATTCGCACAAATCCTCCTTTTAATCGTTGGGCATTTATACCACTAAAATTAATCGCAAACAGAAGGAGCAACAACAATCGAAACTTTTCTTTCTGGAACATATTTAATTATTTTATAAATAATATAACGTTTTAGTGCAGTCGCTTTCTCACACGTGGGTTTCTTTCCAATTTTTAGTAGCTGCAGAATCAACCACCGCCTGACAAACTTTTTGCGTATCCAATGCTTCCTTAAAAGTGGGAGAACAAGGTTCCCCGGTTTCAATGCTTTTTAAGAAATCGGCCACCTGGTGAACAAAAGAATGTTCATACCCAATACCAAGACCAGGAACCCACCATTTATCCATATAAGGTTGTTCACTATCTGTTACAAGAATAGAGCGCCATCCGCGCACAATTGATTCGTCACTATTGTCAAAAAATTCCAGCCGGTTCATATCATGCAAATCCCAACGAATAGATGCATTGGCTCCATTAATTTCAAATGTATACAAGGCTTTATGCCCGCGTGCATAGCGGGTAGATTCAAATAAGCCCAATGAACCATTTTTAAAATGACAAAGAAAAGAACAGGCATCATCAATAAGCACTTCCTGTTTTTTGCCAGTAAGCTGATGCATTCTTTCTTTTACAAAAGTTTCTGTCATGGCAGTTACATCTTTTATTCCTCCGTTCAGCCACATGGCTGTATCAATACAATGAGAAAGCAAATCACCCAATACACCCGACCCAGCAACAGTCGCATCCATGCGCCACAATCCTTCACCACCCTGGGGAAGATCTGCATTAATCGTCCAATCTTGTAAAAAATTAGCTCGATAATGAAATATCTTTCCCAACTTACCAGAGTCTATAAGTTGTTTCGCTAACGTTACCGCCGGAATGCGACGATAATTATACCAAACAGTATTTTTCACTCCTGCCCTTTCGATAGCATCAACCATCTTTTGTGATTCTGCTAAATCACGTGCAAGCGGTTTTTCACACAATACCATTTTCCCTACTTCTGCGGCAGCAATAGCAATTTCGGCATGGGTATCATTTGGCGTACAAATATCAATAGCATCAACATCCTTTCGCTGAATCATTTTTTTCCAATCGGTTTCTATTGATTCAAAACCCCATTGTTCGGCAAAGGATTTTAACTTGGATTCGTTGCGAAAGCAAACCGCCTTCAGAACAGGCGTATACTGAAGTGCCGGAAAAAAATTTGAAACTCTACAGTAACCGTTAGAGTGAGTTCGGCCCATAAATCCACCACCTATTAAACCAATTCGAAGTTCCTTTTTAGTTGACATAATCTACGTTTTTAATTCTTTGTAAATGGTCGAAACGTATTTTTCATTCAGCTTCATACCACCCATGTGCTTCGCGAACCTTGACAAGTGTTGCCAGGATATCGTTCCAGGTTTGTTGTTTCACCATTACTTCATTAGGAAACATGCATCCATCCCAACAAATATGCTTAAACGCTTTAGTAAGTGCCCCACTTTCATTACGTAACCAAAAGCCTGCATGATGTGGAATATCCAATTTGCCATTTGTATCAGTAGCAAGGCAATGTCGACCTGTTTTATCATGGGAGCCCGAACCAAATACGGTGCCGTCGTTTTGTGCCACATGAAAATCGATTGTCCAGGGCCGAAGTACTGCTGTTAGTTTTAGAAGTGCTTCATCTAAAACTTTCTTATTTTTCCAATCAAAATCTTCGGGCAATATTCTATCTGCTGGGCTATTATAGCCCAACAAATACAAAAGGGTATGTGCCATGTCGGCCTGGA
>JBJXDV010000268.1:0-5269 GCA_046153465.1 Chitinophagaceae bacterium | reverse complement strand
GAAATGTTCAATACAAAAACTATTAGTATTCCTTATCTAATAGGCTCTGTTTTTATTCTCGGTCTTTTAAGTTGGAATATTTTTCGGGGCAAGATTCGAAAAATAAAAGTTTATTATAGCCGGTCGTTACTTATCGCGGCGCTTGTTTGGATGAAAATGCCTTTTTATCAGTGGCTTAGTTTTGTTTTTATTTTACTCGCTCTATTGGAGTACCAGGCAAAATATTCCATAGAAATTGGGTTTTCGGATTCGGAAATTCTAATGAATACGCTTATAAAGAAAAAATATAAATGGACAGATTTATCAAACATTGTTTTGAAAGACGGCATACTGACACTTGATTTTGCAAACAATAAAATTTGGCAACGTGAAGTTGAAGACGATGAAGAGGATGATACTGAAGAAATTGAATTCAACAATTATTGTAAAAAAAAGCTGTCTCTTGTTCAGGTTGCCTAATCAAATTTATTTATTTTATGGAAATTTTGTAGAGTCGCATCGTAGAAGCAAGCAAAAAAAAACTGCATGGATGCTCTATTCCTTCCGGTTGTACATCCTCCATTTCAACAGTTAAGAAGAAATGCCAGGTTTCTCCATCTGGTTGCTGCCAGTTTAATTATTATTCATGCTGTTGGCCATCTTTTGCAATCCAACAGAAGCATGCTTTACTTTATTTGTCTTTTCCTGATTGCCTTCGATATCGTTATCCTTTTTATTTCAAAACAAAATGGATTTACCGAACAGCCACGAATCAATCTTATCTTCAGGGTTATTGAATTTATTCTGTTGGTTGGAATGGGAGCTGAATTGATTTCAAAATCAATGGTGATAGCAGGTTCTATTCATATTATTATTGGCGTTGCTTATTGTTATCTTTCCTATTGTGAAAATACGGTATCAAAAGAGGAAAGAGTTAGCATTCATCATACCGGTGTTAGTGTACCCTCCTTACCAGAAGGTAAATTTTTTATCTGGTCAACTATTACACACCTCACTGCCAATTATTCATCAATTTCCATTGAAACATCTTTCAACAAATCCTATTATTTTGAATTCGAACATAATCTTCAATTCGAAGAAATGGATCAAATTCACGAGTTTTGCAGACATTATCTTGGTGTTAGTGAATGATTTTTGAAGTTTTATTATTAGGTAAGAGGCTAAATTAATTTCAAAACACCAGGCATAGCAAAGTCAATTGGAAATATCAAATTATGTCTGTATTACAACAATCGCCCTACCTTTTATATAGTGATGGAAAGGGAATTATTTTTGAAGACACTTCATTATATGCCGTTGGTCGAAGTGGTTGGGATGCCATACCGGTGCAAAATGATGAATGGATGATACTTCCAGAAGGCGGCTCTTTATATGAATTACCTGGACGAAAAGGAATCGGGATAGATATTTCTAGCGGAGAAATGCGCATTTGTGAAAAAGGCTGGGCAGTTGCTGCATTCATACCTCCTGCGCATACTGGCTTATATCTGGCCGCCTACGAAACTAATACCGACGCTCCTATTCTTCCCTTGTTTTGTTATACCGCTGCAGGTTGGTTCGAAAATAAATTTTACGTTCCTGCTATTAGGATAGAAAAAGATATCCGGCAGGAATGTGAAGGATATGAGCAAGATATTATTAACGCTGGTACTAAACAGTTATTAAATGCTTATCCCAACAATAGGCTTCTCAAACACTTAATGGAGAATTGTTGCCAAACCTATAGTTGTCCCGCTGCCCGCAATTTTGCATTGAGCCGTTGGGAATGCCCGGTGCCTACATCGCCTGCCTGTAATGCAAATTGTATAGGTTGTATTTCTTTTCAGCCAATTGAAGAGACAATCGTTTCGACGCAGGACCGATTAACATTTAAACCAACATCGGAGGAAATAGTAGAATTTACGGTGCCGCATTTACAAACAGCCCCATTTCCGATTATTAGTTTTGGACAGGGTTGCGAGGGAGAGCCGCTGCTAATGGCAGATACGATCGCTGACGCAATTAAAGAAATTCGAAAACATACTGCCAATGGAAGTATTAATATTAATACCAACGGTTCAAAACCAGATGCGGTTAAGCTATTGTGTGAGGCAGGACTGAATAGTATTCGAGTTAGCACGAACTCGGTACGTAAACATATTTATGAAGCCTACTACCGTCCTAACAATTATATTTTTGAAGATTTGGCCGAAAGTATAAAGGTGGTACGAAGTTTTGGTGGATGGGCAAGTATTAATTTTTTTGTTTTCCCGGGAATGACTGATTCTGTGGATGAATATGAAGCTCTTCGATTATTTATTAAGAATACAGATCTATCAATGATACAATGGCGCAATTTCAATATTGATCCCGATTGGTACCTTGGAAAAATAGGAGTTGCCGATCAGGGTGAAGTACTGGGAATGAAACAAATGATGGAACTTATTCAAGAGGAGTTTCCCGATTTAAAATTTGGGTATTTTAATCCATCTATCGAACGGATAAATGGAAACTTCGAAAAAGATTTTGCGCAATAAAAACTATGCTCTTTTTTCAACTTCCGCCACAAGCTGTCGGGCCTCTTTAGCTAACTCATAACGCACACGCTTCATACGGCAAAACGTTTCAGGTGTTATTTCGAGGTATGAAGCAAGTTGTTTTTGAGGAATTCTCTGTAATAGTTCTGGCTGCTTCTCGCAAAACAATAAAAACCGCTCTTTCTTTGAATAACGAAGATTGTTCATCTTGTCAACATCTTTCTTCAAATAAAGAGTTGTCAGTATTCCACGAAATATTTTTTCAAGCCCTGGTATTTGAGTAAGTAAAAACTCTAAATCACTTCTTTTAATACCAATGCAAACGGTAGGCTCAATGGCTTCTATATTGAGAACTGATGGAAGACCCGTGAAATAGGATACTGTTGATGTACAAATCTCATTTTCTTTAAAAAAACCCGAAATGATTTGTTCGGTATCCCTGCAAAAGTATTTTCTGAGAATCCCTTTAATTATATAATATATATTTTCTTCAACATCACCCTCCCTGATCAACGCTTCTTTCGGCGATAACTGTTTTATAAAAAAATAAGAGATGAATAATTCAAACTCCCGATCATTCAATTGATAGAATTGATTGAGATATTCCCGCAACAAACCATTTGAGTTGGTCATTTTTCAGTTTTTCTTTAAAAATATCAGCCGTATATGTACTTTCAACACTCCATAGACTGCGATCGACACATCATGGTTGCATAAACAACCAGGATTGTCGATAAAACTAACTAATGCCCTTAAAAATCAGCTCGAAAAACACTTATAACGGAATTCTATTTGCCGTTTTGGCAACGATCATCTGGTCAGGAAACTTTATTGTCGCTCGGGGGGTGATAAAAGATATCCCACCTATAAGTCTTGCGTTTTATCGCTGGTTAATGGGTACAATAATTATTACACCTTTTGCACTTAAACAGTTTAAAAAAGAAAAAGCAATTGTGGTTGCCAACTGGAAATCGATATTCTGGATTTCTCTTTTCGGAATTACCATCTATAACACCCTGATATATACAGCAGCAAAATCGCTTCCCGCAATTGATCTTGCGTTAATAGGAACGACATCCTCCCCTGTAATGTCTATTGTTCTCGCGGCTGTTTTTTTGAAAGAAACAATCAAACCTATTAGAATAGCTGGATTGTTACTTTGCATCTCTGGAATTCTCTTATTATTATCACAGGGTAGCTGGCAAAAATTAATACAATTTCATTTTTCCAATGGAGATTGGTGGATATTGCTTGCCGCTTTATCCTTTGCTATTTATAATATTCTTGTTCGAAAAAAACCGCCTGGCATTAGTCCGATTAGTTTCATCTTTATTACTTTTTTGTTAGGTACAATTCTTTTGTTTCCGGCTTTTATCATTGAAACAAATACCGCTTCACTACCTCCAATTACATGGAGTAATTCCTTATTGTTAATAGTATTATATCTTGGCCTTGGCAATTCTGTTTTATCTTTTTTATGTTGGAATGAAGCTATAGCCAGATTAGGTGCCGGGAGAACTGCCCTTTTTGGAAATTTAATTCCCATTTTCAGCTCTATCGAGGCAGTTATTTTTCTGAACGAGAAAGTTACAAGCATTCATTTTATTAGTGGAATTTTGGTTATCAGTGGCTTGATCATTGCAAATGTGCGAAAAAAAGGAGGCTCCTAATTTCGTTGCTTGATAGGGTAATGATTGTTGGCCTTCCTGTCGTTACTTCGAATGGTAATAATAGAAGATATATTAACTCCATCATCCACACTTTTTTTGTATTCCTGCAAAAGGATAGTTATAACTGTTTTTCCGTTCGTGCCAAAGATATATTAACATTTTATAAGTACCTCTTTATGCAAGTTGCATGTTTATTGCATCGTTAATAACAACTGTTGAAAAGAATTTGGGCTTGAATAAAGAACAGCAGTTTACATTCGTATGGCAAACGTTATAGTAATCATGGATCAACAATTTGAATCAAAAAAAAATTGGCAGGCAACCAGTTATACAGTGGCTGTTTTATCAATTCTTCTGGTTTTTTTTATTTTTTGGAAATGGCCACTTCAATCCTTTGTTACTCCAATCTTGGAAGAAGGTATCGAGGTCAACCTAGGTAATAGTAACCAGGGGTTAGGAGAAAATCAACCATTTCTACCTGGCAAGCCAGCACCAACCGATCAGCAAGAATACACGCCGCCACCCAAAGCAGAAGTTTCGAAAGAGGAGGATGTAAAAGATATCGCCACTGATGATAAAGATAAAGACGCCCCGGAAATAAAAAAACCGCCAGTTACAAAGTCCGAGGCAACAAAGGTTCCTGATAAAGAGGTAGTGAAAAATAAACCTGTGAAGAATCCGGAACCTGTAAGTAATCCAACCCCACCTGCACCTAAACCGAAAGCTGTTTTCAAAGGAGTGGATGGAACAGGTACAGGAGGGAATGAAGCTGATAATTTTAAGAAAGGAGGAAACCAGGGTATTGCTGGAGGAAAAGGGGATCAGGGACGGCCTGGTGGTGATCCTGATTCCAAGAACTATAAGGGCGGTGGAAAAGGAAATGCCGGAGTGAGTGTATCACGCGGCCTGGATGGTAGATCAATTGTTCGTACCCCATCCTTTGAGGATGAGTTTAATGAAAACGCTAAAGTAGCCGTAGATATTCGAATAGATGAAAACGGTAGTGTTGTTTCAGCAGATTATCAGCCCAGAGGTTCTACTACTTCTGACCCTGGTTTGAAAGCGATAGCCTTGCGTAAAGCA
>JBJXDV010000267.1:0-3627 GCA_046153465.1 Chitinophagaceae bacterium | reverse complement strand
GTGATTCATGATATACGTGCAGGTCATCCGCAATTTTAGTGGAAAGTGTTCGGTAAGCGATCAGGTCCAGGTAATGAAAATCGATATAGGCCGGGGCCTCAATTTTTTCGAGACGGTTTTTGGCGGTACTGCTAATATTGCAACGGGTGGAATGTTTAAATATTACCTGCGGCCGGGCGAAGGATTTTTGGAGTAAATCGGCTAATTGTTCCTCGGTTGTAAGAATGTTCCAGTTCATCGATGTTGTTTAAAAGGTAAACCCTTTTTTTTCCGGGCTTTTGTAATGCAAATATACAAGCCTTATTTTATACTATGCATTACATTGGGTTACTGTTAGCTGCGGACTTGTTTTGCCGTCATTGCTTTGTTGGTATACCATCAATAACAATCCAGTTGCCTGCGAAATTGATAGTATGTATCGCCTTGAGTTTATTATCCTTGTCGGGAGAGATTTCAAGTACTTCCCTTTCCTTGTAGATAGTTTCTGATAATATTTCTATTTCATTTATTTTTATTCCATAGCCGTATTGTTTTGATGAATTGTTTTGGGCGGGCCTGTATAACTTACCGTTATGTTTAAATATTGAACCCGCAGGTCGGCAATTAGAAATTATAGTTGCAACCGGATTTTGAGGATGAGGTGTCCAGTTGGGTGAAAAAAGGGTTTCACTGTAATAAAGAAACAGCTGATCATTTGTTGAGGTGTACGGATGGTTTTGTCTGGTGCCGAACAGCCACCATTTTTCCTGGTAGAAAAGAAGCGTAGAATCTATTAAGACAGTGTCTTCCATTAAGTTCTCAATAAACTCCCATTTGTGAGGGAAGTGGCTGCATCTGTATAGTTGAACTGTTTTGTTTGCACAGGTATCGGGGATCATATAAAAATCCCCGTTTAACTCGAAGATATAAGGATATGAAAGATGGTAAGGCTTGTCAAGAATGATGGTTGGCGCTGAATAATTACCCTCTTTAGAAAGAGACACTAAACTTATATGGGCTTTATTTTTTGAATATAAAAACTCCTCAAAGAAGATATAAAGCGTTTGATCCTTTTCGATAATGAACGGGTCGGCCCAAAAAGCACCCGGTGGAACTGATATGGAGATGAATGTTTTGAGATCAATGCCTGTCGGGTTGAACTTCTGGTTTGCGAATAATAATGTAAACCTGTTTTTAACAAATGGCCTGGATAATTTATTGATAAGGTACCTGGAAATATTTCGTAAATAAAGAAACAAAACCTGAAGGGATGCAATAGGTTTACTGTTATCAGTATTTATCAAACTGTCTTTACCATCATTAGCTTTATATTTAGTAAAAAACAAATCAGGACCGAACTTCAGTAATTCAGTAACCCGGTAGGGCAAAAAAGAAGAAGATTTCCAGGATATGCTGTTAAGTGAATTTTTGACAGAATAAGGTACGGTAGTGGTGGTGCCATCATAGATTGTAAACGGAGTAGCTGAACCTGCTTTATTAATCAGAAGTGAACTTCCAATCTCCGGGCAATCATCCATTACTTCGCGGAATGCAATTGGGAATGCTCCGGCATATTTCCCAGTACCCCAGACAAAGAACCACTCGCCAAATTTTGAATAAGTTGAAAGGGAGGGGCTTGCTGTAACGAGGCAGGACCGGTAGATTATATCAAGGTGTAATTCCGCAATTTTTTCTTTTTCTTTAATCTCAATAAATGGAATATTTCCAAATTCAGCGCTGACCTCAATTTTTTTAAATGCATCAGGCATAGAACGAAACCACCAGTTTTCAAATCGTTTCAGAAGCCGTAATCCCCAATTTGTGCTTGTAGTTTTAATTTCTTCGTTAATTATAAAAGCAGTAATTGAGACATTGCCAGAGTGCTGAAGGTTGTGGAGCATTTCGAATTCCCATACGGGAATCTGTTTTGTGGCCTGGATAAGAAATGAAAGTCTGATTGGGGTTGTCATATCTGCAGAGTGGTTACCAGGTGTCAAAATCAGCTGCTGTAAACAGAAAATTCTCCGGCTTAACAGCGTCATCCAGATAAAGAATACAGGAAGGCTCTGTATTGTATTTTTTAAAATTTTTCAAAAAACCTGGTTGTTGAACAGACTCGTTAATATGAAAAGAGATTGTATTGTAGCCAAGCAAAAAAGCAAGCCTTTTTAGTTTTTTGATAATTGAGCTATTCATTAACTGGTAGTCGCTAAAATCGCCAATCCAGAACACATCAATAAGTTTTATCCAGATGATCTGATCATCGATTTTAATAAAAAGTTTTTCGGGGCTTTCTTTGTAGTTCAGGTATTTTTCATCCCTGTAAATTTTTGCATAGTTTGCCGGATATGTATTAATAAACGAAGTCGGTGGGTTTGTGATTTTTCGTCTCAGTATAAGCCGGGAATAATACGAATATATTTTTCTTAAAAACCTGGAACGCCGGTAAAATTTAGATAATGGGATTGTTTTGATTTTATGTTTCAAATCAAATCTTACTATAGTATCGATCTGCTGCCACTGAAGTTTTTTGATAAAACCAGGGAATGAATTTTCATTCGGAAATCCAAAAACAGCATAAATTTTTTTCTTGGAACATTCGTCAAAAGTCAGTTTAGCCAATTGGGTGAAGAGTCCCTTGAGGCGATGCTGGCTATGGGTCATTGTATCTCCGGATTGAGCGGCTAATAGTAGTTGATTTGTAAAAAGGAATTTAACAGGGTACACTCCATAATATGCTGCAGGCTGGCCTGTATTGGTATGAATGGCAATAAAACCGATATGCTCACAACCCAGGTCTATTGTATCGAAGCGTTTTTTTATATCCGGTACAGTTGTAGTAGAACTGAAAGCATCCATATATAGAACCTGTAATAATGGATAATGTGCGGGAGTTACTCTTTGATAATTATATTCGCTCATTCAATTTTTTTGCGGATTCGATGAAGCGAAATTAACAGTTTTCACAGGAAAACATAGAATATCAGAAATAGGCAGAGGCAAAAAAATGAGATATCACCCTCCGCCTCGGTAGGTGTCCGTGGAAATGGGTAAGTGGAAATGGTGAGATGGCCATTGTTCGTGTCCTTACGAATCATGGCTGGGAGTGAGAGAAATAGACCCTTGATGAGCCGAGTCAGTTCGAAATAAGGAAAGCAAGGTAACCTGCAAGCAGGAGGCTGAATAAATGAAAAGTAGTGTATATAAAGATTGGTGTATTAATGGCGCTGCCATAATAGAGTATTATCTTTACGCCATGGTTGGTGTTTGTATTTTCACCAACCATTGTACAGTAGTGTATTAATGAATGGGAAGAAGGTAGTCCTCAATCCATGTGGTTGGTGGAAGAAAACACCAACCACGGCGTGTTGTTTTTTTTGCCGAACACCAGCCAGGGCGGATATTGTTTTATATAATAGTCCTTTAAATTGCTAAAACACCGAATCGATGAAATTTATTTTTTTCATACTCAATTTTTGTATTTTAACCTCATGTAATTCAGTGAGAAATTTAAAAGGAAAAGACTGTCTGGCTGTAATAGATTCTGCAAAAGAGTTTATTCAAACTGAAAAATTTGCGCTCAATGTTAAACCCAAAATCGTGGATAAAGCAAGAAATCAAAGTCTTGATATGTTTTTTCAAAATTTG
>JBJXDV010000266.1:0-2768 GCA_046153465.1 Chitinophagaceae bacterium | reverse complement strand
GTTGGCCTTTATGATGACATTGCAGATCAGTGTCCTGATAATTATTTTGACTTAGTTATCTGTAACGATGTGATTGAGCATATGCCTGACCATGATAGTTTTCTTGAAAAAATTAAAGTAAAAATGACTGGAAATGCCTATATTTTTGGATCTATTCCCAACGTGCGCTACATTGGAAATTTATTTAAACTCCTGGTAAAGAAAGACTGGAATTATGAAAGTCAAGGTGTATTAGATAAAACACACTTAAGGTTTTTTACCCAAAAAAGCTTGATGGATACATTTAACCACCACGGCTATAGATTGGAACAAGTAGCTGGGGTTCGGTCAGATTTGGGTAGATGGCAAAATTTTAGTTTCGCAATGAGAAATGCAATACTATGCTTCGTGATAGCAATTACGTTTGGACATAGCGCTGATATTCAGTTCACACAGTTCGCTTTTGTTATAGAAAATAAATTAGGCGTTCTATTTTGTCTGTAAAAAACAGAGTTTTTAAATCACTTGCGGCCAACTCATTTGGTCAAGCGGTTACGATTTTCTCACAAATCATTCTTATCCCTTTTTTTATAAGTGCTTGGGGAGCTGAAAAATATGGAGAATGGCTAATGTTAAGTGCCATTCCCTCGTATTTAATATTGGCAGATATGGGAATCGGTTCATCTGCAGCAAATGATATGACCATGGCTGTTGGGTCTGACAATCGAACATCTGCAAGACAAATTTTTTACACGATGTCCATACTTTTAGCAAAAGTCAGTGTAGCCGTAATTTTGTTAATTTTGACGATTTGCGCTGGCATATCATTTTTTAATCTCATTCATTTAAAAACAATTTCAAGTCTAAATACCCTGCAAATTATTACAGTACTTGGCCTTGGTGTTTGTTTGAGTTTTTACATGAGTTTAATTTTTGCAGGCTATCGTGCATCTGGCAGAAATGCACTCGGTATCTTTCTTGGTAACATCATCAGGCTTTTAGAGATTGGATTGACAGTCATTGGGCTTTTTCTGCATTTTTCTCCACTCGTGTTGTGCTTGGTTAATTTTATTTTTAGACTTGTGGCTACTTTGGCTCCGCTTTTCTATTTAAGAACCATTGAGACTTGGCTGTTTATTGGCGCTAAATTTTATGACAAAAATCTTTTAAGAAGGTTAATCAAACCTTCCATAGGCTTTTTAGTTGGTCCACTTGGAAGCGCTTTAACTTTACAGGCACCAATTTTGATTATTGGCTCAGTGATTGGTGGAGAAGCCGTAACCCTTTTTACAACTATGCGCACCATATCAAGAGTGCCATATCAAATTATGAGTGCATTTATCGCATCAATCGCGCCAGAAGTCTCTTTGGCCTATGGTGCACAAAACTTTACATTACTCCGCAAGCTTCATAGAAAGTCGTGGGGAATTAGCCTGATGCTTGTATTATTGACTTCGTTATTAATAGCACTCTTTGGTGAGCAAGTAACCAACTTGTGGCTAGGCAAAAAAATTGTATACGATAGTTTGGTTTTACACGGATTATTGGCCGTTACTCTAGCCTCTTCAATGTGGGCAGTAAGTTCGGTAATACTTACTTCAGTGAATGCGCACCTCAGAATGTCATTAGTTTATTTTGCACTCACTACAATAAGTACACTTACAATGGCACTCGTCAGCATTCATTTTGGAATGCTTTGGGTATTGGTAACAATGCTGATCACTGAGCTAATGATGATGCTATATGTTTTACCTAAAGTGGTAGATTTAACCAAAGACAATTATTGGTCTTTTTTTAAATCCTCCATTTTATTTAATTAACTGCTTAAAGCTTATATTAGCACTAGGCAAAAAGTAATGAGTGATAACTCCCATAGAAAGATTTTTGTGATGGATAAGGTCGTATTTAAAACAACATTAGTGAGAACTTTCGGATGGGTAATTGACTTTTTGTGTGTTAGAAGAGTTGCCTCAAAAATGTCTGTTAATTATGCTAAACGTGGTCATCCAATGGCAGTTTTCGCAAATGATCTTATTGGCATAGATATCAATCAGTACGGCATCTACGAAGCTGAAGAACTAGACTTGTTGTTTAATTTTCTTTCTCCTGTACTAAAAGAATTTTCTACAGGAATAGCATTGGATATTGGTGCAAATATTGGTAATCATTCGCTTTATTTTTCAAAAATTTTTTCAAAAGTGCTTGCCTACGAACCAAACCCTCGCACATATCGGCTCTTGAAGTTTAACACTGACTTTCTAAGCAATATAAATACTTTTGACTATGGACTTGGAGAAAAAAAGGGAAAGTTTAAAATGGTTGAAAACACCACCAATATGGGAAACTCTCATATCGCAAGCAATCATACAAGCGAAGAAAATGGCATTGAAGTAATAGTTGAGACGCTCGATGGAGTGCTAGCTAACGTGGCGCGTGTGGACTTTGTCAAAATTGATGTTGAAGGGTTTGAGGAAGGTGTTTTGAATGGCGCAATCAAAACAATTAATGCGCATCAACCTCTCATTGTATTTGAGCAGCATGAAAATGAATTTGTTGGAGATGCCACACCATCAATAACATTGCTTAAAAACTTAGGGTACGAGTTTTGCTGGCAACACAGGAAACAGCCTAAAATTGCTAGTCAGTCCTATATTTTAAGGCGTTTGTTTGATGTTTATAGAATTATATTTGGGGAAACACTTGAAATTAAAACTGGCCCGAACGTCCCTAAACAATACCATAGCATGCTAATTGCTGTGCCGAAACGATTTGTAAGTTTAATGAATCAT
>JBJXDV010000265.1:0-9303 GCA_046153465.1 Chitinophagaceae bacterium | reverse complement strand
CAAAATTTACGTAGTAAAAACCTGTACATTCCTGCTAAAACTCTCCTCCAGAGAGATAAAGGTTTCTGTTCGTTCTATTCCCTTAATTTTCTGTAATTCGTCGTGTAATACAAATCGTAATTGATTGATGTCTTTACATACAATTTCAGCAAACATGCTGTAATTACCCGTTGTATAATTTAGCCGTACAATTTGGGGAAGCTTAAATAATTCTTTGGCAACCTGATCGTACATAGAGCTTTTCTCAAGATATATGCCAATAAACGCAATTACGTCGTATCCCAGCTGTTTAAGGTCAACATTTAATTTTGTGCCTTTCACAATCCCAGCTTCCTGCAATTTTTTTATACGCACATGAATGGTTCCGCCGGATACAAATAGCTTTTTACCAAGGTCTGCATAAGAAACTTCAGCAGTTAGCATCATTTCCTGGATGATCTGAAGGTCCAGTTTATCCAGGTTCAATTTAGACGCCATATTTTGTATGATTTTTAAAATGTTTTTATAATATGGCACAAATATTTGAATATTTTCTATATTTTCAAAATATTTGTTGAATAATTATCAACCTATTTGCGAATTACTTAATATTGTGTTGAAATAGTTCTTAATCATACTGTGGAGTGATGGAATCTTGGCAGACATGCCCTCTCGTCTCGAGGGTGGGGATCACAGGATAAACGCAGCATAGAGCCGACGTAACAACGCCGACCAGGGTTGACCACTACTCTTTGTGTTGCAGCTAACTGCCCCGTGGAGGTTCGATCCCTCCCTCTACAGCGGATTTTTCTCATAATCTCTA
The DNA here is from genome assembly GCA_046153465.1 of Chitinophagaceae bacterium. Lineage (GTDB taxonomy): Bacteria > Bacteroidota > Bacteroidia > Chitinophagales > Chitinophagaceae > Endoryza. Next base: position 8,501 of record JBJXDV010000265.1, on the reverse strand, counting down.
ACAAGCAAGCAAGAACTGAAGAGATTGATAACCCTTTCCGTTCCCGGAAGGGGTTTCTTGTTTTCATTACCAGATCGTGTAAACGAAATAACCTAAACCTTAACTGGTTTCATTTCCATCCTGCTTCGCGATCCATTATTTTCATTTTTCTTCTTTTAGCTTAAATTAGTAAAGCAATCATTTCCTTTAAACCTAAACCTGTTTTATGAAAAAAATATTTTTTCCCTTTTTTGGCGTTTTACTATTCTTTCTGCATTCTTGCAAAAAAAGAGCTGATTTTGAACTGCCCTGCAAAATTTTAAAGATGATAGAATACCGGAATTATATTCCAGAGAATCCTTTCCAAATCACTACACTTTCATTTAATTATAATTCATACGGAGAAATTACTTCCCTCGTTTTTGATAAAACCGAAACTGGAAAACCTAATCACTATTTTAAATACGATACTAAACACCGACTTGTTCAGTATTATGGTATTTATTCGCCGGGCAATTATGAATATTTCACCAATTACTATTACAATAGAAATAACCTCATTTCGTATGATACCAGTTTTTATGCCGGAACAGATATTACCCGACCTTATGAAACTTTTCAATTATATTTTGTAAATCATTATTCTTATGACGCAGAAGGAAGAATTTCCAAAATCGACTTTACTGTTTCCACTGATCCCAATCAGGCAATTCATACGTTCTACTATTCTTATGACATCAATGGAAATCTTACGAGTTATATACACGGGTACGATAATAAAATAAATTTTCGCCGCACCCATCCCCTTCTTGCTTTTTTTGACAGGGACTATAGTATGAACAATAGTGGAACTCCTCTGTCTTATAATTCAAAAAAATTACCGTTAGCTTTTTCAAGAAATGGTATTGACCCGCAGACTATTTTTAGGAATATGCAGGTTACTGAAATTATCTATTCTTGCAATATGGGTCAAAACAAAAACGATTGAACGAAGCGTTTGCAGTTAGATTATTAAATATCAGTTATAAAATGATTTTTTATATTTATTATGATACTTATTCTCTTTTCATTCTTTGCTTATGAAAATTTTCTTTTCGTTATAATCTATTCTACCTTTGCCGCCTCATGGGCCAAAAAAAACTCATCCGTTTTGAAGAAATAAAAACATTTCCCAATGTATTTCAATATCCCGTTGATATTAAAGGTAAATGGAAAGAAGTTTTTAAAAATGATCATCCCATTACCCTGGAACTTGCCTGTGGCAAAGGCGAGTATGCCTTAGGAATGGGAAGATTATTTCCTGATCGCAATTTTTTAGGTGTGGATATGAAAGGCAACCGTTTATGGGTAGGTGCTAAAACCGCATTAGCAGAAGGGTTAACGAATGTAGCGTTTATGCGTACGCATATCAATAAGATCACTGATTATTTTATACCTGGTGAGGTGAAAGATATCTGGCTTACTTTTCCAGACCCTCAACTGCGCCTTTCAAAAGCAAAAAAAAGACTGACGCATCCAAGTTTTTTGAGGCTTTATCAACAAATTTGCAGTCCCGATAGTTATATACATCTAAAAACAGATTCACCCGTTCTCTTTAATTTTACTAAAGAGGTAATTCATTTATACAATTTGCCTATTGAAACAGCTATCGATAATTTAAATGTATACGAAATGGCCGACCAGGTTTTGAAAATAAAAACACACTATGAAAAATTGGATATCGCTCAAAGCAATCGGGTACATTATTTAAAATTCCAGTTGCCGGCAGCAATACTACCCGATAAAGACAAACAACTAAAACAAATAATTCTTGAAAGAGAAACTAACGGAGGGAATTGATTTTTATTATAACAAGGAAGGTTATATCGTGTTAACCGAACAATATCATTTAGAAAAAGGATATTGCTGCGGAAACGGATGTATTCATTGCCCATATACTTACGAAAATGTACCCGAGCCCAAACGCACCGAATTGCTTGAACAAAAAAATAAATAATGGCCACTATAAAAAATAAAAAAACAAGGGTTAAACTCAGGGAAGTAAAACCTTCAGGGAAAAAAGAAGATTCCTTTTTTTTACAGGTATATGATGTTGCCAGGCAAATTCCAAAGGGACGGGTAACTTCTTATGGTGCTATTGCTGCTTGTTTGGGTACTAAATTATCGGCCCGAATGGTTGGCTGGGCCATGAATGGAGCGCACCATGTAAAACCAACTGTTCCTGCCCACCGCGTGGTTAACCGAAATGGTATGCTTTCAGGGAAACATCATTTTAAAACTCCAACCCACATGGAAGAATTATTAAAAAAAGAAGGAGTTGTAGTAAAGAATGATACCATTATTGATTTTGAAAAGAAGTTCTGGGATCCGGTTGAGCTATTATTTTAACGAACTAAGCATAGAAAGCTAACGTATCGGGGAGTTTTGTATATTGTTTTACATTGTTGTCCGACTAAGTAAGTTAAATGCTTCATTTGCAAGTGTTGCCTCACCCTGCCTTTGCCGGCAGGCAGGCCCTACCCTCTCCTCGCCGAGAGGGGGCTAGAACCTGCTCTGCAAAAGGGTTCTAATAATTATTAAGATGATTTTAGTCGGACAGCAATGATTGTTTTACTATTATTATTTACTTGCCCTGTAGATCAACCATCCATTGACTAGTAAATACAATGTAACAATCGATAAAAAAGCAATTCGATCAATTTTGAGTGAACGCTTCTTCTTCTCTTCATCTTCCGACTCATAAAGCCTTAGGGAAATCACAATTACCAATACAACCAACAAAATAAAGGTGAACGTTAAATTATGTACATTATCCATTAAGGTATTGGTACTGGAGGCCGGCACAATTGATTCTACAATATATTTATTACCGATGGCTGCAAACAATCCGCCAACGCACAACCCAAAACGCGAATCCTGATTTTCAGAAGAAACAAAAAACACAAGACAGGAGATAAAAAATGCAACATAAGCACCTGTTAACATTTTCGCCAACATTACCCATGAATTATTTCTGGTGATGGCAATTTCAACTACTACACGAGGATAGGAACTTTGACCCGACAATTCGGGATTACCATAAGTAGTATGATAGGTGTGTATTTCATCCTTAATAGAAAATTTATTGAGTTGCCACTCATTCGAATTAAATAGACTACCTATCTTCGAATTAACCGTATCAGCTATATATACCATTTGGGTGGTGTCGTATTCTGAATCTTCCATTTCAATGTTTAGTAATTGTTTGTCAAAAGGGAAACAAGAAACATCCCATTTATGCATAATCTCAGCTTTGCATTTTTGAGCAACCCATTCACCGTTATTTTTTTTCTCAGCACTGAAATGCGTAAACTCTGCTGATTTACTATTGGGGATTTCAATTACATTCTCAAAATGATTACGGTCATTCTTATGATTTACCCACATCCAGAAATCAGCCATAAAGCTTTCATCATCAATTTTAAAATCATACACTGAATTTATATAGATTCCAACTCGGGCAGTGTCTTTTACCTGGGCTGTACCGGAGTTAATAAATAATAAAAGGGAACCAATTAACAATAAAGGGCCACAGCTTCTCATAGTTGGATATTGATTTTGCCCTATCTATACGCATAATTAAACAGGAAAGTATCTGCTAAGTATATACACCAGTAAAACTTCAAGGATTAACCCCCACGAGCATCTTCTTACCTCCTATTATAAATGATCAAACTAAACTTACTAAGGTTCTTTTTAAATTAGAATTAAAAGAAATTATTCGAATGACCAATTACAAACTAATTCGGAAAAGAGGTAAGCTTTAAATTATACGTTCAATGGTAATAGGGGCTAATCATAAAATAAACAATAACTCCGGTTACAGCTACATAAAACCAGATGGGCCAGGTAATTTTTGCCAGCTTTCGATGGCCGGGCCATTCGGCAATTAATGCCCTATAAGCAGTAAATAAAATAAAGGGAAGAATGATGGCCGCTAAAACAATATGAGTGCTTAAAATAAAAAAGTAGAAATAACGAATAGTTCCTTCGCCACCAAACCTGGTATCGCCGGTTAGCAAATGATGTGCAATATAGGAAAGGAGAAAAATAATAGAGAGAAACATTGCCGTAAACATAATTCGTTTATGTAAAAGATATCTTTTTTGCTTTACAGCCATCAGGGCAATTACCAGCAATATGGCAACCATCGAATTAACAACAGCATTAATGCGCGCAAAAATATGCGCATCAAAATTTACCTGCAAACCTAATTTAATTCTTCCCAGTGACACGATCACTGCAAAAACAACGAATGAAAAAATTCCAATAATCCAACGGGCATTTTTATCATTTTTTTTTAATACTGCTTTCAACATACTTAAATCTTGTATTTATTATTAGCTCTGATATTGATAATGACAAAAAAGAGTACGGCAATAATTATAACAGCAAACAATGGCCATAAGTTTTTTAACTGGCCAATTATAACTGATGGCTTTTTCTTATCTCTTTCAAGGGAAAGAAAAACAATATCCTGTGTAAGTTTTAGAATCTGTGCTGAATCCAACCCATTATAATACCCCCTTACGATACGATCTTTATCAAGCAATACAAATTTTGGTGAATGATCGAATAAGGTATCCTTTCCATTTCCATCTATAATTCCCAATTTCAATTCCTTGATTCCAAAATCATAAATCGCCTGTTTATTACCGGTAGCCATCCACCAACGTGTATGATCCACACCATATTTATCGGCATATTGTTTTAGTACAGTAGGAGAATCACGATCCGGATCAATACTGATCGATAAAAAATGTACTAATGAGGTGTCTATTTCTTTAATGCGGTCGTTCGGTGATTTCATCATATCCTGCATGCGCTTCATGCTTTTAGTCATACCCGGACAAATACTTGGACAACGTGTAAAGAAAAAATCGACCACAACAACTTTATTTGAAATACTGCCAAGGGAAACAACATCGCCCAATTGGTTTGTAAGACTAATATCTTTTACCTGGTGCCATAAGGTATCGGCTATGTTTTTGCCATCTACTATCTTGTTGACTATTGTATCAGCATAATACCGTGGAGGCATCTGAACCGCGTCATCACTATATCCTTTAACGAGTAAATAACTAAGCACAGGTAGCAATAGAACGATTCCAAAGGCCAATAATACTTTTGATCTCACAAAATTATTTTGAATCACAAAGGTATTGTACTGAAGGTTGCAATACTTTTGATTAGGAAGAAAAAAACCATCCAATTAAAATAGGATGGTTATAGTTTGTATTAATTCTATATTCATTAGTGAATCGCTCCTGGCTTTTGGCCCTCTTCATGTTCTTCTGCTGGTTTTTTGTTGGTTGGCTTTTCTTTTACCTGCTCTTTATGATGGGGGTCATAACTATTACGTAAATTTTTATAAGAATTACCATCCCACATAAACGCGGCAATAAACCATACAAACAATAATAAAGGAACAATTATTGTCATAATCATATTCCGTATTTCATCTCCCAAATGCATGAAGATTGAAACGATGTAGAAGGCTTTTGCCAGCGAAAGGATCACAATAACTCCTTTGATGGCTAAAACCAGGCTCCTGTTATAGTCAGGATCTTTATGAAGAAAAAAGATCCAATATCCAAAGGCTAGTTCAATAAGTGTGATCACACTAAGCAGAGCGGTTGTACGCAAAACTTTTCTCACCACCTGTTTCGAATCACCATGGTCTGCATGAAAAGTTACTTCTGGTGGGTCTAAGTGTTGATTTTCCATATAAAAACGTATAAAATTAAAGTACGCAATTAAAAACTATAATAAATAAAAACAAAGAAACACAAATACCCAAACAAGGTCCACAAAGTGCCAGTACAATCCTGCTTTCTCAATCATTAAATAATGTCCTTTACGGTCAAATGCCCCATTCATCGCCATGATAAGCATAATAACATTAATAATTACTCCAGAGAAAACGTGAAATCCATGAAACCCGGTTATCGTAAAAAAGAAATTAGAAAAATTTGTTGAGGGAACGGATCCGTCTGCATTTAAAAAATGGCTTCCCTCATATACGGGTATTTTACCCCACCATGCTCCATCATGATAAAGATGCGTCCACTCCCAGGCCTGACAACCAAGAAAAGCAAGGCCACCAATAATTGTCCATATCAACCACTTTACTACTCCTTTGCGATTCATATTGTGTCCTTCATGAACAGCCAACACCATTGTTACTGAACTCACGATAAGAATAAAGGTCATTAAACTTACAAAAACTAACGGCAACCCCGATCCTAAAAGGGGTGCTGATTGAAATACATGGTTTGGATCGGGCCATCCATTACTGCTCATCCGAACCGTTCCATAGGAAATCAAAAAAGCACCAAAGGTGAAAGCATCACTCATTAAAAAATACCACATCATCAGTTTTCCATACTCCAGGTTAAAAGGGCTTCTGCCTCCATTCCACCATTTAGTATTTACCGGTACTGCTTGTGCCATGTTACTGTTTTATAAAGGTTCTCTTAAAAAATCTTATTACTAACTCTTATACTTTAAACAAAAAGAAAACAAATAAATAGATCCATAATACATCTACAAAATGCCAATAGGTGGCTGCCACTTCAATTGGTATTGGATTATACGAACGAATTTTTGAATTGAATGCTTTTAAAAACAAAACAATTAATACAATGATTCCACCTATTACATGTAACGCATGCAATCCAAAAATAATGTAAAGGAATTGTCCGGGACCGGAGCCTTCCATTCTTACACCATCCTGATACATTTGCTTAAAAGCAATGAGCTGCATTACAATAAATACAATTCCTAAAAATGTAACTACGGTAATAAGCCTGCGGTATTGCCGCATATTCCTTTCACGAAATGCTTTAACAGTCATGTGCAAAACTACACTGCTGGCCAACATAATTACCGTTGAATAATAAAAGAGCTTCGGTATCACTATATTCACCCAACCAGGCAAACTTCCTTTAACAATATAGGCGCTTGTTAAACCGGCAAACATCATGATAATACTGGCAATAGCCACCCAAAGGGTAAACTTATGCGGGTGTATTTTTTTTCGTTGAGAACTCACGGGGGCTGTCATCACGTCAAATTATTTTTTCAATGTTACCAAACTTTATCACCTAAAAGTGCCAGCAATACAACAGGTAAATAAAAATAGCTGCTGAACATTACTCTTCGTGCTGCTTTTCGTTCCATTTCCCTGAACAACCGTACGCATTGTAAAACCATCAACAGGTTAGCAATTAATACAATCCAAAAACTAATAAGTCCACTCATTCCAAACAGGTAAGGCAACATTCCCGCAGGAATTAATACCAACGAATAAATTACCGATTGTATGGCAGAATATTTTGTTGGTCCTTCAACGGAAGGCATCAGCTTAAAACCTGCCTTGGTATAATCCTTATGAGCAACCCAGGCAATCGCCCAAAAATGCGGGAATTGCCAAAAAAATTGAATGGCAAATAATATCCAACCGCCAACACTCACATCATCGTTGCCTGCTGCCCATCCAATTAAACATGGTAATGCCCCGGGTATTGCGCCTACTAATACAGAAATAGAACTCACTTTTTTTAATGGAGTGTATAGATATGCATATACAAACCAACTTATGAATGCTATACCTGCCGATAACAAATTAAAGAAATGCCACAAAATGAATATTCCTGCAATCAACATCACCGCTGCTGCCGTCCATGCTTCACCGGTAGTCATTCGACCAGCAGCAAGTGGACGATTCGCTGTTCTATTCATTAATGCATCTGTGTCTTTTTCCGCTATTTCATTTACTGCATTCGCGCTACCAGTTACCAACATACCACCCGCAAACATTAGAAAAATCATCGTCCAATCGTAAGCAACTACTTTAGGTGCCAATAAATAACTGATTACTGCAGAAAAGGCTACCATAAAACTCAAACTGAATTTAATCAGCAGCCTGTAATCACTCAGTTTGCCAGCTATTGTAAAAGAACTTTTTTGCTTCACAGTATCGGTCGTCATCTTTTATTTTTTGTGAGTTGATGAATTTGTGCAACTGACAGATCAGCAACCACTCTTTCACTACTCACTATTGCCTAATGTTTACTTTCGTCGGCACCAATGGGTTCTGATTGCGGAATGAACTCCCTTCCATCTTTACCATAATCGTATGCCCAGCGATGAACTTCTGGAATTTCTCCTGGCCAATTTCCATGACCCGGGCGAATAGGTGTTGTCCATTCCAGTGTATTAGCTCCCCATGGATTGGTAGAAGTTACTTTTCTTCCTTTCCAAATACTATAAAAAAAGTTGAATATAAATAATAGTTGAACCGCAAATACAATCATTGCCACTGTTGAAATAAAACGATTCAAATCAGCGAACTGCTTAAAAGATTCCCAGTTTGAAAAGTCAAAATAACGACGCGGCATACCCGCTAATCCTTCGTAATGCATGGGCCAGAAAATCATATAAGCACCAGCCAGCGTTACCCAAAAATGAATATAGGCCAT
>JBJXDV010000264.1:0-19639 GCA_046153465.1 Chitinophagaceae bacterium | reverse complement strand
TTTGATGGTTACTTATTATATCCGCAAGTAGTTGTGCCTACTAATGGATGTTTTAGTGATTGGGGAATTGCCGGTTATGCTTCCAATTATAATGCAATACTTGCAATGGTCGATTCAATGACAAAATATGTTCGATTAGATGAAGACAGGGTGTTTGTTGATGGATTATCGAATGGTGGCGTCGCAACATGGTCAATAACTGCGGTGTTTCCACAACGTGTTGCAAAAGCCGCACCATCGTCGGCTGCAACCGCACAAACTAATTATTCGGAATTCGTTCACGTACCTATTTGGTTTGCCACCGGGGGCAAGGATACTAATCCAACTCCTTCGTATGCACAAAGCAGTTATAACGGCGTAAAGAATTTAGGGGGTGATATTCAATGGACGCTTTATCCTGATCTTGGCCACTTTACTTGGACAACCCATTGGGCAGAACCCAATTTTGTTCCTTATATGAATGATATGCATAAGGCAAATCCGCTTGTTTACTTTCAGCGATACGATTATTGCCCCGACTCGGTCATAAATGCCAGAATAGGTATAACGGCTGGTTTTTATGAATATCAATGGCAAAAAGATGGAGTAACCATAGCTACTCGTGTAAATGGAGTAAATACAATTATCAACGGAACTTCTATTAATTCATATACTGGGAATGAAGTTACTGTAAATGCATTTGGTACTTATCGCGTGCGTTTCAGAAGATCTGCTACTTCAAATTTCAGTGCATGGTCGCCAAAACCCGCTGTTATTTATCCGAAATCAACAACTGTTACAGTTCCCATTGCAGTTAATGGTTTAAATAGTAATGTACTTCCTTCCATTGACGGAACTAATACCGTTTCTCTTACTCTTCCTGCCGGATTTTACGGGTATCAATGGGTTAGAATTGGTGATAATGCAATAGTTTCCACTTCAAGAACATATAGTGCTCCTATCGGTCAGTACAAAGCCAAAACACTTGAGCAATTTGGATGTGGAAGTAGTTTCTCTCCTGTTTTTACAGTTATAAATGCAACGGGTTCTCCAAAGCCCGATGCGGCTAAAAACCTGGTAGCTTTATCAAATTCTGCAAATGGAATTCAGCTTGACTGGAACCAGAATCCAAACGCAGGTCAAAACGAAACGGGATTTGAAATATATAGGAGTACAACTAGCGGGGGGCCTTATAAACTGATTACAATTACGAATCCTGACGTAGTTAGTTATATTGATCAGACTATTTTAGCGAATACCCAATATTATTATCTTGTTCGTGCGGTTAGTGCCTTTGGTGCTGCTGCGAATAGTAATGAAGCAGCAGCTTCTGCACAACCAGATTTAATTGCTCCTTCTATTCCATCAGGTCTTACTGTTGTTTGTGCAAGCAGAACAAATGTTACATTAAAATGGAATCCATCAACTGATAACTTAGCAGTTGACAAGTATGATATTTATGTTAATGGCGTAAAATCTTATACAACCACTCAAACAAGTTTTGCAATCAATGAGCTGGCTTCTCTTCAAACATTTGCTTTTTCTGTGCGCGCAAAAGATGTAGCAGGCAATGTTTCGCAACCAAGTAACCAGGTTAATGCGAATACTGCTATGCAGGGTTTGTGTTACAAGTATTATCAAAATATAGTTGGACTTCCTGAAATTCCAAATTATAATACCCAAATCCCGAATGCCCAGGGCATCGCATCCAACCTTGCATTTACTGCAGGTGGAACTGGGCTTAATAACTTCGGTTACTTATGGGAGGGATATATAAAAATTACTACTGCCGGAACAAATACTTACAGGTTCCAAACATGTTCAGATGATGGCAGTAAATTTTATTTTGATCAGCCGTATAACCATACAGCAGCGGCAGCCGTTGACAATAATGGACTGCATGGAACCACTTGTATTACCAGTGCAAGTTTCTCGCTTACTGCAGGTCAGGTATTTCCAATTGCGGCAAGCTTTTTTGAGGAATCTGGCGGAGAGGCGATGACTTTAAACTGGTCTATTAACAGCACGACTACATTTACGGCTATACCCAGTACCAATTTCACGGAAACCTTTACACCTGCCGGAACTGCCCCTACTGCCCCAAGTAATTTGGCTGGCAATTCACCTGCCTTTAATAAGATAAATCTTACATGGACAGATAACAGTGCTAATGAAACTGGCTTTGAAATTGTACGATCTACATCGCTAGCCGGTACTTATAATCCAGTTGCTACTTTAACAGGTACTAGTTATACAGATTCTGGGTTAACTGCCAATACAGCTTATTATTATAAAGTAAGATCAATAGGCTCTTATGGACAATCGGCTTACACGGCTGCAGTAACTGTTACAACAATTGCCGGCCCTGCAATTCCTGCAGCACCAGGAAACCTGATTGCATTGGTTGTATCTAAAGATAATATCAATCTTACATGGAATGATAATTCTACCAATGAGACTAATTTTGAAGTATGGCGCTCTGTAGGTAATCAGTCTAACTACCGCATGATTAAATCAATTGCTGGTGGAGCCGGAGCTACAAAAAATTATAGTGATAATGCATTGTTTGCAAATGTTACCTATTATTATGTGATTAAAGCAGTTGGTTTGGGTGGCACATCTGGTAATTCAAACGTTGCTAACGCTACTACGCTTAATACTGTTCCTGTTATTACTAATATTCTTGATTTCACAATGAAGTATGCAACCGTCTATTCATTACCTATTAATTCAATAGATGCGGATGGTGATCCAATGACTTTTAATTTTGAGAACCTGCCTTACTTCGCTACAATTGAAAACGTTAGCAACGGAAATATTAATATTGTATTTTCTCCAACAGTTGGCGATCAGGGTGCCTATACAATTACCGCAATTGTTAATGATGGGCACAATGGATTGGATACTACTTTTTATACAATGGTAATTAACGACAATACCGTTCCTCTAATGAATGCAATTACAGACAAAGTAGTTGATGAAGGGAAGACGTTGGTGATACCGTTAGCAGCCAGCGATGCCGAAGGAAATAATGATATGATTTGGACATTTGAAAATATGCCGTCCTTTGGAACATTTGTTGATAGTGGAAATGGAAAAGGTTCTATTACAGTGAAACCTGGTTATTCCGCCTCCGGAAACTATACGTTGACTGCTTATGTCGATGATGGAAGTGGGGCATGGACGAGTCGTAATTTTAAAATTACAGTAATTGAAGTTGACCCTAATGAAACGATTCGTATAAACTTCAAAACTTATTCTGGGAACGTACCTACCTGGAATGATGTGGATTTATATGCCACGGCTCCTTTTAATAAGCCTTCCCTTGTAACGATTAAAGGACAAACAACACCAATTGGTATCACTGCAATAAATAATTATTATGGAGGATCGGCTTCAGGTGTTCAAACTGGAAGTAACGCTGGTATTTACCCTGATGCCGTTATGAAAGATTATATGGAGTGGGGAACTTATAATTACGGATTTACAGACACTATGCGTATGCGCGTATATGGTTTAGATACTGCACGTAGATATAATTTTGCATTCTTTGGAAGTTCAACTAATAATTGTTGTGGTGTGAATTCCAATTCTATTACAACCTACAGAATTAATAATGATGTAGCTACCGTTAGATTCTATCTAAATATAAATGAAACCGATACTATATATCAGGTAAAACCAAATGCTGCCGGCCAAATAGATATTACAATGATCGGTGATGCAAATACCGCTCAGGGCGGGGTATTAAACACTTTAGTACTTGATGCTGCTTTTGACGATGGTACTGCTCCTGCAAAACCTTTAAATCTGAACGGTTATTTTACGGAAAATGTAGGAGTGCGGTTGAATTGGACTGATAGAGCATATAATGAATTCAGTTATAAAGTCTATCGAGCAACTTCTAAAACCGGGCCATACACGCTATTAAATCCTGCAGGACAGAATAAAGACAGTACTGGGTACTCTGATTTTACATCTATCCAATACACAAACTATTTTTATTATGTTGCGGGATCAAATAATTATGGTAACGGTGCCAGCAGTGATACTATTACTATTCTCACTGAAAACAATAAACCAGTAATTGTAAACCTGGATAATTTTAGAGTGAAGACGGATGCTAGTTTCCAGGAAAATTTTTCAGTTACAGATTTGGTAACTGATGTCGTTACGGTTTCGATTGCAAAAAGTCCTTCATTTATAAGTTTAATAAGCCTGGGAGGTGGTAACTATAGAATTACTGCTAATCCTACCATTGATAATCTGGGCCAGCACTTTTTAACTGTAGTTGCTAAGGATGATAAAGGCGGTACAAGTACAAAAGACTTTATTATTACAGTAGCTGACAAAAACACCAACTCTGTATTTGTAAGCTTGGGGGATTATAGCAAGGTATCGCCCGCTCCATGGAATAATTTCCTACACTATGGCATACAGGGACAAACAATCAATAATTTAGTAGATGAAAACAATGTTCCTACTACGTTCAGTATGCAAATGACTGATGGTTGGAATAGTATGTTCCTAACCGGCCATAAAACAGGAAATAATTCTGGAGTTATACCTGATTCAGTATTATCAGGTGGTATTTATTACACCGGAACACTTGCCCGCGTTATTACAATTTCAGGATTAAATCCAACTAAAAGGTATAATATAATTGCTGTTGGAAGTCAGAATGAAGGTTATACTGCGGTAATGAGGATGATATCAAACGTAAGCACCCAAAGCGATACTTTAAATGCGCGGTATAATACGAACCTTACTGCAAACCTTAATGGATTAATAGCCCCTGCAGGAGGAATTATCACTGTAAGCTTCAATAAACTCAGTGGAAATGCTATGTATTTAAACGCAATTATTATTGAAGAATACGAGTCTGCAATTACTATTGTTAATCCCGTGAATCTATACGTTGAGCCGAAAGATCAGACAAGCGTTTACTTAAGTTGGTCCGATAGAAGTAATAATGAAAGTGCGGCATCCGATGGTTTCCAACTACAACGCGCAACCGATTCGTTATTTACGCAGAATATTACCAATATAAATATCTGGGCAAATAATTCAGTATATACAAATACAGGGTTATCAGCCAATACTAAATATTGGTACCGGATAAGGGCTAAAACAGCAGGCGGTATATTCTCAGATTGGAGTAATAGAGTGAAAACGGTTACGCCAGAGAGCATTGTTCGGGTAAATTTCAATCAGAATGTTCAAAACGCATCCTCACCTTGGAATAACCTGCAGTCGTTCCCAAGTGTTGGAACTTCCTACGCAAATTTGAAGAACCAATCAAATATTAATACCGGTTATACACTTAGCATTACCAAAACGTTCAATGGTGAGAACAATGCGGGTATGAGTACCGGTAACAATTCAGGAATGGATTTTACTGTGCCCGATGTTGTTATGCAATCTGGTTATTGGATTGATAACGTTCAGGATGCACAGATGAAAATATCTGGTCTCAATCAAAACAAACGTTACCGTGTTGGGTATATTAGCAGTTCCAACTGGATAGGTGGTAACCTTACTGCTACATTTACAGTGAACGGTCGTACTGTTTATATTAATTCCTGGCAAAACACCAGTAAGATTGTTTATATCGGTGATCTGCAGCCTAATCAAAGCGGGGAACTGGAATTGAACTTCTCAAGTACGGAGCCTTCTGCCAACGCTTATAGCAGTGGTATCATAGTAGAATCATACGATGATGTAAATGGAGGAGCAGTACTCAATAGTATTAATCCTGTAAAGCCCATTTCAGGAAATATAACTCAGGAAGATGCGAACCAAAATCTTCTTTTATCAGTTGATAAGGAAAGCCTCGTAACCGTTAGTAGCTATCCGAATCCTTTTGTTGATATTGTAAACCTCGACTTCACGAATAAGTCTTCAGAAAGCACAATTGGTGTGGATGTTTATGATTTGTCTGGCCGATTAATTTTGAAGCGTAATTATGGTAAATTGAGCGAAGGCGCAAATACAATCAGATTAAATACCGGCGAGGGAAAATTAACAGCAGGTATTTACTTTATTGCACTTTCTGTGGATGGTAAGATTGCTTCTGTTACCAAGCTGGTAAAGACAAAGCAATAAAAAAACCGTCAAAGCTATTCTATAGTGTAGAAATTCAAAATCCGGGAGCTTTTTTCGTTCCCGGATTTTTTTAGTACATTTTCACCCGAAACCACAAAACTGAACTTACCATGGACCTCTTATATTTAGTGTATTCGCTATTGCGAAAAAAATGGATTATTCTACTTTGCACCATTACCGGATTAGTTGCAGGATTTGTTTTCTTCATTTTCCGGCCAAAGGAATATGTTTCTCTCGCACAGTATTCTACCGGATTTACAATGCAGCAAAAAGTAAAGATTAATCAGGAAGACAATTTCAATCTTTACGAAATTGATATTCGATTCAGTAACGTAGATGTGGCTTTTGCCTCTGATAAGGTATTAGGAATGCTGGCCTATAAATTATTATTGCACGATCTGGAGGACAGTAATCCCTTTCGTGTGTTAACAGAAAAACACAAAAAAGACAAAGTTTTTGTAAATGCTGATATTAATCGGGCAAAGTCTATATTAAGAGATAAGATTTCAAGGCTTCAATTGTTGACTTCTTATGATAAAGATGAAAGGATGGTAATGGATCTGGCTAGATTGTATGGATATGATTCCGAATCGTTAACCAGTCAGCTTACCCAGAAACGGGTAGGGCGTACAGACTTCATTAATATTTTTGCTTCATCAGAAAACCCTCAACTTTCTGCTTATATGGCAAATACCGCAGGTAGCCAGCTTGTTCGTTTCTTTAGTGAAATTTATGGATTGCGTACACAAACAGCTTCTGGAAAACTCGATAGCCTGGTGATAGCAAAGAAAAAAATTGTTGATACATTAAATAACAGGTTGAAAACATTTAAGAATAAAGTCGGGCCAACGAGTGGAGCCGACAAAGCAAATGCAGCTATGTCTGTAGTGAATGATTTTTATGCAAAATATCAGGAAGCTACCAGCGATGTTAATAAATTAAAAGGGCAACTGAATGCTGTTAACGAACAAATATTAAAACTTGGTATTGGCGGTACTGCCAATACCCCAGTAAATAATAATAAAGAAATAAAACGTTTGCAAGACAGAAACCTAATCATAGAACATGAAAAGGAAGGAAAAACAGACGAAGAGAAAAAAAAATTACAGGATGAGTATGAATCGAATGTTAGCAAAATAGTACAACTATCTGCTGCCAAATCACCGGATAGGGCTAAGGATTTGGAAAGAATAAATGTAGAAAGAGAAAAATTGACAAATAGAAAAATAGATCTTACACAGGAATTAATAGCGGCTGAAGCAAGTCAAAAGCAATTCCTGGATGATAAGAATAGATATGAAAAGTATATCAACCAGAATGGTGGCGAATCTGTTGTTTTAAATGAAATGGAAAGGGATCTTGAGCTGGCCAATAAAGAATACGAAGGACTCAGAAGCAGTATGCAAGCTTCACTTGATCTGGACGTAAATCCTCAAAACAATTTTAAGCAAACCTTGATAGGTATGCCTGCTGATAATCCTAATCCATCGCGCCGCATGATAATTGCCGGTTTAGCTGGATTCCTGATGCTCTTTTTCTCCTGCTTTATTATTTTATTATTGGAATTTATAGATAGTTCTTATAAAACACCTACTATTTTCCAGCGTTCTTCTAAGTTAAAATTACTCACCAGTTTTAATGCAATAGATTTAAAAAATAAGCAAATCGAAAATTATTTGCAGCCAATTGGTTCGGAAAAAATAAGTGCTGGTCATGGGTTATTCTTAGAAAATCTGAGAAAACTCCGATATGAGCTGGAACATTCTGGAAAGAAAATATTTCTGGTAACAAGTACCCGCCCTAAGGAAGGTAAATCAGTTATTATCGAATCGCTGGCTAATAGTTTCAGCCTTTCTCATAAAAAAATACTGATTATTGACGCCAATTTTTCTAACAATACACTTTCAGAGAAATTCGGCGCCAAACCAACATTAGAACGCTTTAGTGTAAATGGCGAAGCGAGCGCGATCGATAAAGTATTAAGTATAACAGGCGCAACTACTATTGCCAATACAGATATTATTGGTTGTGGGGAAGGTGACTATACTCCATCAGAAATTTTGCCCAAAAATCATTTGTTTGAACGGATGGAAATGATTGCTACCAAATATGATTTTATTTTCATTGAAGCTGCTTCATTAAATCATCATGCAGATGCAAAAGAACTGATTAAATATGCAGATGGAATTATTGGAGTGTTTTCGGCTACTTCAGGATCGGGGCAAAGCGATAAGGAATCTATTGAGTTTCTTAAATCTACCGGTAATAAATTTGTTGGAGCGATCTTCAATAACGTACAGAAAGAAAATATGGATCTTTAATGTTTTATCACCTAAATATTAAATATTAGCTGGGTGTGGGATTATATTTTTAACAGCCGAAAAATTTTAAGCAGAAGCAGGCACCCCTGGATTGACTATGCCAGAGGGATCAGTATTATATTGGTATGTTTTAGACATATTTTCGGCGGCGTAATGACTGAAGAAAAAGTAGTCTCAAATTACCCGGTATTGGAATATATAAATATTTTTTTCTTCAGCTTCCGGATGCCCTTGTTTTTTATTGTTTCTGGTATTTTTTTTAAACTTTCTTTGGGCAAAAAAGGGACCGGGAATTTTATTAAGAACAGAGCTCAGACTATTCTTTACCCCCTCATTGTTTGGGGAGCAATTCATATAACAATTCAATTAATTTTTCCGTCATATGTGAATGCCAACCGGCAGCCCTATGACTACTTTAAATTACTATATCAACCAAGAAGCGTTGAACAATTCTGGTACCTGAATGCATTGTTTTTTGTAAGCATACTTTATACTCTTGTTAATGTATATGCGCGTTTGAATAGTGTTCGCCAGTTGGGCTTAGGTATATTGCTCTATGCTATTGCAGGATACCTGCATATGAATAGTATAGAACTTGGATTTATTACAGATGTATTTTTCTTTTATTTCTTTTATGCGGTTGGAGATATTGCTTCAGATTTTATGCTTAATCCGGAAAATTATAAAAAGATAGCTTCCTTCAAAACGTTGTTGTTCATTATTCCTTTTTTTATTGTTATTCAACATTATTTCACTGTTCTGAACATTACCAATAAGAACGATTATTATGTACAGAACTACCAGCCAGCCTTATTCGCTTTGGCGGCACTGGTAGGAGGTAGTTTTGTTATTTGTGTATCTTTTCTATTACAAAAATTAGATAAACTTCGTTTTTTGCGTGTTATTGGATACCATTCTTTGTATATATACGTTACCAACCTGATGGTTACAGCTGCTACCCGTGTAATCATGGTCAGGTTCTTTCATATAAATGATGTAGGATTGTTGCTTTTGGCAGGAACAATTACAGGAATTGTGATACCCATTGTTTTTTATAATATCGCCGTTCGAATGGGAGCCTGGTGGTTGTATACGCTAAAAAAACCATCCAGGGAGAGCAGTATTCTATCCATGAAATTCCCGGAAGTAGATCAAGTGGCATCGGAACGAAGTCAAAATATAGTGAAGCGCGAAACAAGCATCTAGTTTTAATAGTACATTATGGAAAAGAAGGAAAAAATAGAGAACGGAATATTTGAAAAGATTAGTACACTGTTTATTTTATTTTTTTGTATTGCTATGTTTATAAAATTCATGTTTTTTTAAGTTGGAAAAAAATCAGGTATATAAAACGGCCACTGGTTTGCAGGATTGGGTCCGGTATAATTTCGTAATACGTAAATTAAATTCGGCTTTTGGCGCAATGCTGTTGATAATGCTGGCAATCATTATTTCTTATCTGGCGGTAGTGGTCGATATAAAATTGGCCGTAGCCATTGTAGGAGGGCTTGCAGGCTTGCTCTTAATGATCCTTTGCCTTCTTTACCCTGTATTTGGATTTTATTTCACGGTAGCCATTTCGATGTTTATTACATTGCCGGAGAAGTTATTAAACAGCGGAGTTATTCCTATGGGCCTTGTACCAGAATACTTTTCATATATAACCTTAGTTGGCGTTATGACCAAACAGGAGTATAGAAAAGAAATCACGAACCGTTTCTGGGCACATGGTATTACAATTTGGTTGGTTGTATTATTGTTGTACTATCTTCTTGAGTTTTTTAACCCGGCTATGTCGGGCAAATTGGGATGGTTCAATTATATTCGGAAGCAAGGAAGCTTATTTGCATTTTTTTATATTAGCTATTGTATTATCAACTCCCGAAAAGCAGTTAATGATGCTATTAACTTCTGGATATGGGTAAGCATTGTCGAAGCATTGTACGCCTGCAAACAGCAATGGTTTGGATTATTTAGTTTTGAAACAAGATGGTTGTTTAGTGACCCGTTGAGAATTGATCTATTCGTTAATTGGGGCTTTACCAGGAAATTTGGCTTATTGTCTGATCCCGCTTCTTCCGGTATTTTGTATGCATCCTGCGGAACTTTTTTACTTATCCTGGCATTGAGGACATCAGAAACCAAGCGCCGTATATTCCTTTATTTCGCTTCAATCGTTAACTTATTTGCTTCTTCGTACTCGGGCACACGAACCGCTACCATGATGACGGTGATGGGCATACTCCTTTATGGAATAATGACATTATATGAAAAGCGAACCATCATATTTATGTCTCTATGTACATTTTTACTGACCGCAATTATGCTTTTGCCCATTTATGATAATGTTGTTATTAACCGCGTACGTTCTACCTTTGAACCTTCTACAGACAATTCAGCACTTGTTCGAGACGTTAACAGGAAGGGGGTACAACCCTATATATGGAGGCATCCTATTGGGGGTGGAATTTATACCTGCGGTAATCTTGGAATGTTATATAACCCCGGTCATTATTTATCCTTTGTACCTCCGGATAGTGGCTATATGCAGATACTAATGGATCAGGGATTTATTGGATTAATATTGACACTTATAACTTATTTTGTAATAATGCGAACGGGTATCCGGCATTTTTACCGCGTAAAAGATCCGGAAATTAAAACTTTTTATGTAGCAAATCTTGTATTTATTTTTTCTTTGATTGCTGGTCAAATTTCGCAAATGGCTATTCCAATGTATCCGAGCGTATTTTATATGTATACCGGATTTGCATTACTGTTAAAGATGCACTATTTTGATACCTTAAAAAATAACGAAACCCAGGCACCCGTCAGAATTTAATAATTATGAATAAGAAAGTCTTCTATATTGTACTATTAGCTGTTAACAGTACAATTGCGTACACGCAAGTTCCGCCAGCACGAAGAATTGGCTCTACTTATCATGCTAATAATGATACATCACTTATTCGTGATATTCGTGAAAAACTTGTACAGTTAGCTCTTCAAAACCCAAATTTTGAAATTGCAGATCGGAAAGTTGAGATTGCTAATTATTCGCTTAGCAGAGCAAAAGGCGACTGGCTTTCCGTAGTTGTACCCAGTATTAATTTGAACGAACTTACCATTAAGCCAAAGAGCAGTTCGGGAACTCAGTTTTTTCCTCTTTGGAATGTAGCCATACAAATACCTCTTAACTATTATACTCAGCATAAAAACGAAGTAAAAATTGCGAAACAGAATATTTACATTGCTGAAGCTGAGAAAAACGAACGCTATCGCGAAATTAGGGCAAGAGTACTTACACGATATGAGGATTTCCTGATGTATAAAGAAATGATGGAACTGCAAAGCAGGGTAACTCAGGATGCTTATTTATATTACCGTCAGCGCGAGAGTGATTTTGCTGATGATGCTATTGGAATTGAGGAATATAATAAATCTTTTGCTTCTTATAAAGAACAGCAGGACCGAAAACTACAGGCCCAGAGAAACTACAATGTGTCAAAAATAGATTTGGAACAAATGATTGGTATTAGTATGGATGAACTACTCGGAAAAAAATAGTTTGAATAAATGAATTGACAGGAATAATAGTTGGTGTATATTATTATTATGATATTGTTGTTAATAACACAAGGAGTTAATGATCGTCTATGAAGGCTTGCACTGTACAAAAAGTTTCAAATAAATCTTCTCCGCCAGCAGTGTTTCAAAAACCGTTATGAAACTGATCAGGTATTTCGAGCGAAAAACAAAGGGTAAAATAGTGGGTGAGCTGGAGGGCCTTCGCTTTCTTGCGATCGTTCCTGTTGTTATACAACACTTCGTAGAACGATGGCACCGCAACATTGATCAAAGTACATTATCGGATTTTCAAAACCTTTTGGTGAATTATCTATTAGGTGGCAGCTCGGGTGTTTACCTTTTTTATATTGTCAGTGGGTTCATTCTTACATTGCCATTTGCTTCAAGGATAGTCGATAATAAGCCAGCCCCCCTCGGAAATATAAAGCAATATTTTATAAGACGACTTACCCGACTCGAACCCCCCTATATCGCAGTAATGTTTTTTATGGCCCTTGCCGCTTTTTTATTTCATAAAATGGAGACAGGTCAGATACTGGCCTATTTCTTTACCGGCATCACCTATACTACAAATCTCGTTTTTCATAATTTTAATGAATTAAACCCGGTTATCTGGAGCCTTGAAGTAGAAATCCAGTTTTATATTCTTGCTCCATTTCTTGCATGGGGAATTTTCCGTATCAAAAACTATTCTACCCGCAATATAATCCTCGTCAGCTCCATTGTTCTTGCTATTATTTTACAGGATATAACTGATATTACCAATGGCGAAAATTTTTTACGCTATACTATTTTGGGACAGGTGCAGTATTTTTTAGTAGGCATATTAATGGTCAATCTCTATCTTAATAAAAAGCTGGTACCGCGTGGAAAAGATCAGCAATTCTGGAATTATGCAGCCACAGCAGCCGTTTTTGTAATGATTGGTTATTATTGGGTATATGGGCTCTTAAAATCGCTAACCTTTACCTTAGTTTTGGCAATTCTTTTTATAGGAGCTTTTCGCTCAGGTTGGTTCAATAAGTTTTTGAATAAACCATGGATAATGGCAATCGGTGGAATGTGTTATAGTATTTACCTCTTACACCTTGGTATTGCACAAGCGGTAATGGAGTTTATGACTTATATGAAAACCAAAATTAATAACGATTACCTCTGGTTTACCTCATATGCCCTATTGTTCTCATTAATATTGATAATTGTTGTTCCAATATTTTATTTGATGATTGAAAAGCCATGTATGGATCATAGTTGGCCAACAAAACTCAAGAATTTTTTCCTGTCAAGAACAGGTTTGGAATATAACGAGCGTAAAAATCCATAAAATAATAATAATACTTAGAGTATGAAATGAAATTGAAATCTTTCGAAAACTTAAATGGCAAAAAAATTAGTACGAAGTTTCTTAAAAAATAAATTGAACTTATTGAATGAAAAAACTACCAGAACAAGTATGGGTTTTTACAGGGGCTTTTATTTTCTTCCTGCTAACATTAGCCGAAAATTTTTCCGGACCGCACGATTCAATCACCTATCTCAATGGAATTGTTGATGGTTATCCTTTGGTGAATCAACATCATTTATTGTATCACTATGCTGCTTATTGCTGGTTGCAAATCTGGCATTTTATTTTCCCCACTGTAAAAGATTATTATATTATAGAAGCTTTTTCTTCTTTGTGGGGAAGCTGTAGTCTGGTTGTTCTTTATTCTTTCTTCAGAACCCGTTTTAACTTAACTGCATCGCAATCCATTTCTGCAATTTTAGTGATTGCATTTTCTTATGCCTTTTGGTTCTATAGCGTAAATATTGAAGTATATGCTCCTCCGCTTTTCTTTGTTTTGCTTGCACTCTATTATATTTCAAAAGAACGGCTCAGTCATTCCGATTGGTGGAAAGTAATTTTGTTGCATGTTTTGGCGATTGTTTTCCATCAGGTTAATGCGCTTTTTGTGGTTGTAATTTTTTACAAAATGTGGCAGCAACGTAAACATATATCTCTTTTCCGGTGGTTATCTGCTTATTCGTTAACAGGAATTGTATTGGTAGGCGGCGCTTATTTTATTGTTGGGTGGATAATTGAACAACAGAATACTATTTCATAATGGGTTTTTTGGATGCGGGGATATGCTGGTGGAAGTGTATTCTGGTATCCGCTTAGTACAAAAACACCGATAGATGTTTCCTATGGATTTTCTCATGCATTGCTGGGAGGGCATTATGTTTTTCAACTACCTCCTGTAAAAAAAATTCTTAACGAATCATTGACGAATCATTCACTCAGCGATGAATTATTTATAGCTCGTAACATTTCCACATCAACAGCATTGCTGCTTTCAATACTAACAATAGTACTTGCTGCCACGATGCTCTGGTTATTATTTCGGTTCATTAAAAATTTCCGGCTCATTAAAAATCAATTTCGAATTATTCTTACTCCATTGCTATTAACATTTATTGTATACAGCGCTTTTTTTACTTTTTGGATGCCTGAAATTTTAGAATTCTGGATACTGCAATCGGTATTGCTTTGGTTAGTATTGCTGGGAACTTTGCCGATAACAATCAAACCAAAGGGTATTAAACCAATTTATATTTATGTTTCTCTGGCAACAATGCTTTTTGTCATCAATTATTTTGGAAGCATCCGCTGGATGCAGCATAAAGAAAACGATTTGTATTTCGTAAAAGCATCAACGATCCAAAAAATTACCCGGCCCAAAGACCTGGTCATTTTACAAAGCGCATGGATTTTGAAAGATTTTCTGAAGTATTTTACAACAGTGAACGCTCAAACTGTTCCTTTAAAAGATTCTTCTCAAACCAAAATAGACAGCTTCTTTACTAATACACTTAATAACAATGGCAAAGTGTATATTCTGCCCGAGATAAATAATAAAATGGGAGTAACAGATACCCGATATATAGATTCGCTGCGTAAACAATATTCTTCACGTATAAAACAATTTCGCGATAAGGATCCCGAAATGTGGGTTATTGAATAATTATTAATATCCTGCTTTTTTTACTATGCCCCTTTTTTACGAATTTTGATTTTATTAATTCTTTTTATTCTTGAATATCGCAGAATGGAACAACTACTAGCAAGTAAAGTAACGGCCGATCGGATAAATGAGTTCCGGGCAATAGTAGGTGATTCGTTTATTTTGATTGATGAAGAATCCCTTACCCATTACGGTCATGATGAGACCGAACAATTGCAATTTCCACCTGATGTAGTATTACGACCAAGGCAAGCCGATGAAATAAGTGCTATTCTTAAAATTTGCAATCATTATAAAATACCGGTTACACCTCGTGGTGCAGGAACAGGCCTGAGTGGTGGGGCTATTCCGCATTTAGGCGGTGTAGTTATTGCTACCGACCGGATGAATGCAATATTATCGGTTGATGAACGAAATCTTCAGGTAATTACTGAACCCGGTGTAATTACAGAACTTCTGCAAAATACCGTTAAAGAAAAAGGATTGTTTTACCCACCAGATCCTAGTAGCCGGGGTTCTTGTTTTATTGGAGGAAATATTGCTGAAAATAGTGGCGGACCTAAAGCGGTTAAATATGGTGTAGTTCGCGACTATGTTTTGAATCTTGAAATGGTTTTAGCCAACGGAGAAATAATATGGACTGGTGCTAATGTATTAAAAAATTCAACCGGTTACAATCTTACTCAATTAATTGTTGGCAGCGAGGGAACCCTTGGTATCGTTACAAAAATCGTATTGAAATTAATTCCTCTACCTAAGTATGAATTATTGATGCTTGCTCCTTTTCAATCACTTGAAAAAGCCTGTGAAGTAGTGAGTGCAATTTTTAGAGCAGGATTTACGCCAAGTGCTCTTGAACTGGTAGAAATTGATGCCTTGAAAATTGTTAGCAAAATGGTTGGTAGCTCAGCGATCCCTGTTGCCGAAGATATAGCGGCACATCTAATAATTGAAGTGGATGGAAATAACAGGGAGGTATTGATGGCCGATATGGAATCGATTGGCGCACTGTTGTCTGAATATGGAGCAGGGGAGCTTTATTTTGCGGAAGATACCCAGCAAAAAAATGAATTGTGGAAATTACGTAGAAGGGTAGCCGAGGCGGTGAAATTGGATGGATATACTATTGAAGAGGACACTGTAGTACCACGAGCAGAATTACCGGCGCTTATTCGCGGAGTAAAGGCCCTGGGTGAACTTCATAATTTTAAAGCGGTTTGCTATGGCCATGCGGGTGATGGTAACCTGCACATACGAATTAAAAAAGAAGGCACAGCCAATAGTTTTGGCGACAAAGAAATGACAACTGTACTGCGGGCACTTTTTGAACTTACCAGGAATTTGGGAGGAACCATAAGTGGGGAGCATGGGATAGGGCTTATTCAAAAAGGATATATGGATATTGTAGCGGCTGAACCTTTACTTTCCCTGATGAGGGGTATAAAGAAAACCTTTGATCCTAATAATATTTTAAACGCCGGAAAAATTTTTGACCTCTGAAAACGTTTCTATAAAAAATGAGTATGAAAAAATCAATTCTTGCAATAACTCTAGCCTTCCTCATATCAAATGCATCTGCTCAATATGATGAACCGGAGAATAAAGGATTCAAAAAAGAAAATCTTTTTACAGGGGGAAGTCTTTCACTTTCTTTTTTTAACAATACGTTTCTAATTGGCGGAAGCCCCGTTTTAGGATATAAGATCGCCAATTTTATAGATGCAGGGATAGTGGTGAATTATCAATATACTTCTATTCGCGATTATAGTTTATTCGACGATCGTTTGAGGCAGTCAATTTACGGCGGAGGTGTATTTACCCGTTTGTACCCTGTTAATTTCATATTTGCGCAGGTGCAGGTTGAACATAATTTTATTTCACAAAAATATATTCCGCCATCAGGGTCCTCTATTGGAAGCTATAAAGCAAAAACATCTTCAAATAGTTTATTGGTAGGAGGGGGTTATGCAACGGGCCGGGCTGGTTCTGGTAATAGTCCTTTTTTCTATTTATCCTTATTAGTTGATGTTTCCGGTAACACGAATTCTCCGTATACAGATGGACGTGGAAGAACGGTTCCGGTAATAAGAGCTGGATTTAATTTGCCTTTGTTCCAGGGAAATGGAGGAAGCAATAATTAATCAGGAACCTAATTTATTGAATAGTTCTATTGGTGTTTGACAAACAACAATTCTTTCTTCTAACCGGTCATAAAGAAGACCTTCTTTTTCCAACAATTGAAGGTGTGCAATCAGGTGCTTATAAAATCCATTTGAGTTAAGAAGATATATTTTTTTGTTATGAATTTTTAACTGGTTCCAGGTTAACATTTCGAATAACTCATCAAGAGTGCCAAATCCACCCGGTAATATAATAGCAGCATCGGAAAGATCATACATCATTTTTTTACGTGTATGCATATCAGGCACTACTACCAATTCGGTTAATCCTTCGTGCTGGTGCTCCCAATCAATCAATACTTTTGGTATTACTCCAATAATTTTACCATTGTTTTGCAAAGCTGAATTAGCCAATGCTCCCATCAATCCAACATTACCGCCTCCGTAAATAAGTTTCAGGTTAAGGGCAGCAACCAGTTTCCCTATTTCAGCAGCATGTTGGATGTAAATAGGATTGTTGCCATTTTTAGAAGCACAAAAAACAGCTACGGATTCAAGATTCATAGTTAGTTGTTAAGTAAAGAGGTAAAATATTTTATCGTACATTCAAACCGTAAACCGAAAGTAATAAATAAAATCGTTCTATGTCGCCAGCCCTTTTGTTTGGATTTGTAATTGGTTATTTCGTATTGTTACTGGGCGTAGCCTGGTTTACTTCCCGCAATTCCAACAACGATTCTTTTTTTATTGGTAACCGCAATAGCAATTGGATGCTCGTAGCATTTGGGATGATCGGTACTTCACTGAGTGGTGTAACCTTTGTAAGCGTACCGGGCGGCGTCGGAAGCGGTAACTTTTATTATTTTCAAATTGTAGTAGGCTATCTGCTGGGTTATATGGTAATCGCTTTTGTATTAATTCCTCTTTATTACAAAATGAATCTTACCAGTATCTATACCTATTTAGAAAAACGATTGGGAATAAACGCACATAAAGCGGGGGCGTTCTTTTTCATTCTTTCGCGTACCGTAGGCGCTACAGCAAGGTTATACCTGGTCATAAATATTCTTCAGCTTTTTATTCTCGACAAACTCGGTATTCCGTTTATTGCTACTGCATTGGTTATTTTATCAATGATATTACTCTATACTTTTGAAGGGGGTGTAAAAACAATCATTTACACGGATACTTTACAAACTTCGGGTATGTTGATAGGCTTAGTAGTATGCATAATTGTAATTGTAAAAGCAATGGGAACTGACCTGTCTGGTGTTTGGTCATTAATGAACGATAAAGGATATACTAAAATATTTAATACAGATATAAAAGCAGGCTCTTATTTTATGAAACATATATTGGGGGGTATGTTTATTGCGGTTGCTATGACTGGCCTTGACCAGGAGATGATGCAAAAGAATATCAGTGTAAAAACACTCAAAGATTCACAGAAAAATATAATCACATTTTCTGCGGTGCTGGTGGTGGTTAATCTGATGTTTCTTGTATTGGGGGGAATTCTATACCTCTATGCAAATGCTAAAGGAATTGTGGCAGCACCCGATGACCTCTTTCCCACCATTGCACTTAGCGATCCCTTCATCGGAACAATCGGTGTAATTTTTATCATAGCACTAATTTCCGCTCTTTTTCCGAGTGTGGATGGAGCAATTACTTCACTTACTTCCTGTTTTTGTATCGATATACTGGCACTTAATAAAATCAATGGAACCGAAAAGGAAAAAAAACGAACCCGGTTAAAAGTACATTTTAGTTTTGCAGTAGTATTTTTTATAATGGTACTCATCTTTAAAGCAGTTAATGATAAACTTATTATTGATTTCATTTTGAAATTTGCAGGCATTACTTATGGGCCTCTATTAGGCTTGTTTGCATTTGGCATACTAACAAAGAGGCAATTGAATCAGCGATTAACCTGGACCGTTTGTATTGTTGCTCCATTACTCGCACTTGGTATGGATGTGTTCAGCAGCCCTGAGTGGTATGAAAAAAAATTACATGTTCAGTTGGGTATAGAGGCATTCTCGCAAAAATTGTTTCATGGCTATAAAGTAGGTAATGAACTGATATTAATTAATGGATTACTTACCTTCTTTGGCCTGTTAAGTATTTCCAAAAAACAAGATTCGGTATAAACTAAAATTGATTTTTTACCGTTATTAATAGTACAAATGCCATCTCATTTCGTTTTTGCGAATTGGATGGCATTTGTAATCTAAACCTATTAATTTTTGTGGTGTATGAATGATACGATTAAGATGGGGAAACAGCGCAGGTGGTCCGAATCTAAAGCGCAATCCAGTTGGCAGATATTTAAGATAATGGCTGAATTTGTGGATGGTTTTGAAGCACTCGCCAAATTAGGTCCCTGCCTTTCTATATTTGGATCGGCACGTACACAACCTGGTCATCTTTATTACGAATTGGCAACAGACATTTCTAAACGACTGGCAGAAGAAGGATTTGGGATAATTTCTGGTGGTGGTCCGGGTATTATGGAAGC
>JBJXDV010000263.1:0-20154 GCA_046153465.1 Chitinophagaceae bacterium | reverse complement strand
GTACAAAGAACCTTGGCTATAATCCCTTCCATATTATCCGAACCGCTATCTCCGGCGATAGAAATTTTCAGCCGGTTATCGATTTTATAAAAAACGAGTTAGTCAAAGAACCTTCTGTAAAGTCCGTTTCGTTTGGTAATGATGGTGATTTCGAAAAAATGCAAGTGAACAATCATATTGTTGATGCAATGCATAAAGGCATTGATGAGAACTTTCTTTCGCTGATGGGTATACCGTTAGTATCAGGAAATAATGTATCGCCTGGTATCGATGATAACAGCGTACTCGTAAACGAGGCTTTTGTGCGGGCAGCCGGATTGCAACAACCAATAGGAGAAACAGTTCTTTTTGGCAGGTACTATCAGGATAGTACCCGGGGTAAAATTATTGGAGTAATAAAAGATTATCATTTTAACTCATTACGATATCCTATTAAACCAATGTTGATGTATAAGCCGGAAACGGCCGATGGTATGGGGGGTATCTGGATTAAAATTGATAAGGCAAATCAAAAACAGGCCATGACGGCCGTGGAGCGGATTTATAAAAATGCAATGCCCAAAGCCATTTATCAATATGATTTTATGGACGAAATGAATGCCCGCGAATACCTGCAGGAAAAGCGATGGCACCAGGTAATTAATGTGGCCACTATACTCTCCATTCTTCTGTGTTGCCTGGGGTTATTTGGACTGGCCCATCTATCTACTAATCGGCGGATCAAAGAAATTGGCGTACGTAAAGTATTAGGTGCTTCGGTTAATCAAATCGTTTCATTATTAGCAACCGATTTTCTGAAATTGGTACTTATTGCTATAGTAATTGCATCACCCGTTGCCTGGCTGATCGTAAACAAATGGCTGCAGGAATTTGCCTATCGTATCGATATGGAATGGACCATATTTGCCCTTGCAGGATTTTCATCATTGTTAATAGCATTACTAACAATAGGCTTTCAAACAATCAAAGCAGCTATTACCAACCCCATTAAATCATTACGCACAGAATAAAATTAAAATTTATGGTAGCCAATTATCTCAAAACTGCATATAGAAACCTTTCGCGCCGTAAGGGATTTTCTATTTTGAATATTGCTGGTCTCTCCATTGGTATTTGCTGCTGTATGCTCATCTTTCATTATGTTTCTTTTGAAAGAAGTTATGATACGTTTCAGCCTAATGGTAAAAATATTTATCGGCTACGGCTCGACTCTTATCAGCAAGGGCAACTTGCCTGGAAATCGGCCACTACTTATCCCGCTTTTGGACCTACCCTGAAAAGAGAATATGGCGAAGTAGAAAATTTTTGCCGGCTTATTGATGCGGATATGCTTTTGACAAACGATGAGAAAAACATAAAATTTAAAGAAGAGAAAGGATATTATGCAGATACTTCAGTATTTTCTATGCTCAATATTGAATTGATAAAAGGCAACCCCGCCACTGCATTGAGCGGACCTTACAAGGTTATTCTTACAGAAAAGATGGCCAAAAAATATTTTGGGAACAACGAAGCCCTGGGTAAAATTGTAACAATCCGTAATCCACGATATTCAAAGGCACTGGAGGTGACGGGTATCATGAAAGAATTTCCCGAAAGGTCGCATCTTATTATCAACCACCTTGTATCCTATACAACGTTGGCAAGTATTAACAGAGACGTTTACAGTGATACTTCAAATTCAACAGAAACTAATTTTGGGTGGTACGATTTCTATACTTACTTACAGTTAAAGCCTGGTACGGACATAAAAAAATTCGAGTCTGCCTTTCCTGCTTTCTGCGATAAGTATATTAATAACCTTGAATGGGCAAAGAATAATAACATAAAATCAGTTATATCACTGATACCACTAAGCGATATACACCTCTATTCAAATTATAACCAGGAAGCAGAGGTGAATGGTAACGGACAGGGGGTTTCTTTTTTATTTTTAATTGCTTTGCTTATTATCGGTATAGCTTGGTTTAATTATATCAATCTTTCCACTGCGCGTTCGGTGGAAAGGGCCAGAGAGGTAGGTGTGCGAAAAGTATTGGGAGCCGAAAAAGGAGAATTGATCCGGCAATTTTTAACGGAGAGTTTTTTGTTAAATGTAATAGCATTACTGGCAGCGCTGTTATTTTTTCTATTACTGATCCGGCCTTTTGATATATTAATGGGTAGGAGTGGTGCTGTTTTTACTACCATGAACACCTCGTATTGGCTTGGGTTTCTTTTACTGTTTATAGCAGGTACTTTTTTATCTGGCCTTTACCCGGCATTTGTTTTATCGGCATACCGGCCGGTAGCTGTGTTGAAAGGAATTTTCAAAAACACAATCAGTGGATTGATATTACGCAAAACATTAATCGTTCTACAGTTTATAACCTCTGTTGTTTTGATTGCGGGAACTATTGTTGTATATAAGCAGGTGCAATTTATGCAGCAGCAGCGCCTGGGCGCCAATATTAATCAAACATTGGTAATTGAAGGAGCGGAGTCGCTAACTGATTCAGTATATCAAGGATCCTTTCGCCCATTTAAGACAGAAACGGAAAATATATCGGGAGTTAAAAAAGTAACAGTATCATCCAGCGTAATGGGAAAAGAAATTTATTGGACAAGGGGCGTCACGCGATTGGATATACCCGGTGCCAAGTCTTCTACATTATACGTTATTGGAGTTGATCATGATTTTATACCAACCTATGAAATGAAATTACTGGCGGGAAGAAATTTTTCAAAAGATTTCCCCACAGATAGGAGAACGGCTATTCTAACCGAATCGGGTATGCGGACACTTGGATACACTAGTCCCGATGAAGCAATAAATAAAAAAATTAATCAGGACGGCGATACACTTACGATTATCGGTATCGCAGCCAGTTATCATCATCAGGGCCTGCAAAAGCCGATTGACCCGATGATTTTATTATTGAGTCCCAATCAGCGAAATTTTTATTCAATAAAACTGGAAGGCAATAACCCACAGGCGTCTATTGCTGAAATTAAAAACAAATGGGCAACTTATTTTCCTGCAGACCCATTTAATTATTTCTTTTTAGATGATTTCTTTAACCAGCAGTATAGATCCGATATCTTATTTGGAAAACTGTTTGGCTTATTCGCGGTATTGGGAATTATCATTGCCTGTTTTGGATTACTAGGACTATCTGCCTACAATGTATTGCAGCGTACAAGGGAGATCGGTATACGCAAAGTATTGGGAGCCTCTGAACAAAGTATCCTGGTTTTATTGTCAAAAGATTTTATGAAATTAGTAGGCATTGCATTGGTGATTGCCATTCCTCTTACCTGGTTTTTTATGAATAAATGGTTGCAGGACTTTGCGTACCGTACCAATATTGCCTGGTGGGTATTTGTTGTTGCTGGTTTACTGGCTTTGCTGATTGCTTTTATCACTATTAGTTTCCAGGCGATCAAAGCGGCGATTGCAAACCCGGTTAAGTCTTTGCGAACGGAGTAAGAGGAGTTTGTAGTTTATGGTTTATGGTTTGTGACCAGCCTGCCGGTAGGCAGGTTTATCGTTGCTGAAACCTTTAAATAACTTAGTGATAAGAAATGTTCGCAATTTGTTTCGCATTTTCAAAGCTGAAGAACCATAAACGATAAACGATAAACGATAAACCACAAACTAAAAACTTGAAAAGTTTAAAAAAGTAGACCATGTTTAAAAACTATATCAAAATTGCCCTGCGCAATCTTCGCAAACACAAATTGTATTCTTTTATTAATATCCTTGGATTAACAGCCGGGTTAACGGCCTGCCTGTTGATTGGCGTTTATATTATGCATGAACTGAGTTATGATAAATTTAATAAAAATGCAACGCGAATTGTTCGTGCAACGATGGAGTATAGTAATGCAGGTACTATAAATACCGCTGCAACCACGGGTACCAAAGTGGGACCACAGTTTAAACGAACCTTTCCGTCGGTGGAAGAATTTGTAAGAACCTACATGGGTAGCCGTGTAGTGAAATATGGTGACAAAGTATTTGAAGAGAACAGGTTTTTATATGCAGATGATGCATTTTTTAAAATTTTTTCGTTTGAACTTATCCAGGGAAATGCTGCCGATGTGTTGAATGCGCCCGATAAAATTGTACTTACTGAATCAACAGCAAAAAAATATTTTGGCGAAGAGAATGCCTTCAACAAAACACTTAAAATCGGAAAAAAAGATTATACGGTTGCAGGTATTTGTAAAGATGTTCCGCAAAACTCTCAAATAAAGTTTGATTTCGTAACACAATTTCTCAATGTCGGGAACAATGTAGAAGAGGAACAGTGGTGGACGGCTAATTGGATTACCTATTTCCTGGTAAAGGATCCAGCAGATATTTCAAAACTTGAGCAGCAGATTTCGGAGTATATGAATACGGCTGCAGTAAAAACAGAAGCGGGGCTGGAAGGAAATAACTATTTGCGATATCATTTAGAACCATTAACCACCGTTCATTTAAAATCAACCCTGCCTGGTTTTGAACCAAACGGGAATATCCAATACATCTATATGTTTGCGATAGTAGCATTGTTAATATTAATTATTGCCTGTGCTAACTATACTAATTTATCTACGGCACAATCTACCGGCCGTAGTGGCGAAATAGGAATGCGTAAAGTAATGGGTGCTTCCCGCAAACAAGTATTTTTTCAATTCATTGGAGAATCATCTGCCATCGCATTTATTGCTGCTGCGCTCGCCTTTGCGGCAAGCCTTCTTCTTGTTCCCTATTTTAATATGATTACCGGGAAGCAATTTTCAACCATCGATTTAGTAAAGCCCTTACCAATAACGATGGTTGTAGGTTTTGGATTGCTGGTAAGTTTATTAGCGGGTATCTATCCTGCAGTAGTTGTTTCAGGTACGCAAATTATAGGCATTCTTAAAAAAGGATTCAATTTTACAGGAGCAAGTAACATACTACGTAAATCACTTATCATACTTCAATTCGGCATTTCAGTTTTCCTGATCATTTATACAGTAATTATTCTGCAGCAAATGAATTTTATGCAAAATACAAACTTGGGGTACGATAAGGATCATGTACTGGTATTACCGGTTGATTCCAAAATGAAGGAAAATTATGAGTCTATTAAAGAAGCAATTGCTACCGTACCAGGCGTTGAAAATATTACCGCAGCTTATGAAACGCCCGAATTTGTAGAATGGGGCGATGGTATTACCACTACAGATGAAAAAGGGAAACATGATGTTTCCGTTACAGGCATGCCAATCGATTTAAACTATACGAAAACGCTGAACATGAAATTGGTAGCAGGTCGTGATTTTTTGAAAAGTGATTTTTCAATGATGGATACCAATAACAATTCAGTTAATTTTCGCCAGCCTTTTCTTATTAATGAATCATTGGCAAAAAAAATTGGGTGGACTCCCGAGCAAGCCATCGGGAAAACTATTAATAAAAATGTGGATGGTCCGGTACTGGGAGTTGTAAAGGATTTTAATTTTGAAAGCTTGCATGAACCGGTGAAGCCCATGGTTATCTTTCTTAATAAAGACATGGCATTTGTTTTTATGATTCGCATTAAAGGAAACGATATGCAACCGGTATTGAACCGATTGGAAGTATTATGGAAACAGCGGGTGGCTCATCGGCCCTTTGAATATCATTTCCTGGATGAGAACTATAATAAATTATA
Organism: Chitinophagaceae bacterium; assembly: GCA_046153465.1. Classification (GTDB taxonomy): domain Bacteria; phylum Bacteroidota; class Bacteroidia; order Chitinophagales; family Chitinophagaceae; genus Endoryza. Next base: position 14,485 of record JBJXDV010000263.1, on the reverse strand, counting down.
TATCGCCGAACAACGTACTTCAGCGATGTTTGCGGTATCAGCAGGACTTGCCATTTTATTAGCTTGTTTAGGTTTATTTGGCCTGGCAGCATTTACAACCCTTCAACGAATAAAAGAAATTGGAATACGAAGGGTGTTGGGAGCAAATGTGAGTAGTATCACCTTGCTTATTTCTAAAAACTTTTTGGTATTAGTGGCAATAGCAATTTTAATCGCCGTACCACTTGCATGGTATGCGGGCAATCATTGGTTGCAAAATTTTGCTTTTCGTATTCATATCAATGGATGGTGGTTTGCTGCGGCTGCTTTGAGTGTTTTCTTAATTGCATTTTTAACCGTAAGCTTCCAGGCTATTAAAGCAGCAGTGAGCAACCCGGTAGATTCTTTGCGAAGTGAATAAATAAATGAAGCATTGAAATTTTAATAATAAAAAACATTGTTGTCCGACTAAAATCATCTTAATAATTATTAAAAGCTTTTTGCATAGGGGTTCTGGCTCCCTCTCCGAGAGGAGAGGGCTGGGGTGAGGCGATACTTGCAAAAGAAGCATTTAACTTATTTAGTTGAACAACAATGATAAAATAATTGAAACACTTAAATAGCAATTATGAAAAAAATTCTTTTGAGTTTGATGAGTGCTTTGCCACTGTTCGTATTTACTCAACAACAGCTAGACACCATTAAATTAAAAAACGGAAAAATAGCAAGCGGATATATTTATAGAATGGAAGATGGGAAAGTATATTTAGCAAGAGCCAATGACTCGGCTACTTATTCAGCCAATGAAATACAGATGTTGATGTTTTGTAACAGCGTTCGGGGAAAAGATCCCTGCGATGTTGCTAAAAACGTTTCTGAACAGGAAAGCCATTCCTATTCTCCACCAGGCATTTCAAAGCAACAAAGTAATAGTAGAAATGCAAGTACTTTTTCTTCCTTTAAAAATGAATATAAAATTGCAGAAGTTATTGATAAAACAGATACGGAAAAAGGAAGTGTTGTTTTCAAATGCACTATGTGCGGAGGTAAAGGCAGTTTGTCGATACAAGGTGATAACGAAGAAAGTCAATCGTCAACGACACATTCATTTACCATGAAGGAGGATCAACACTTTTTTGTATTTGCGGCGCAACTATTACCCGGCGAATACCAGTGGAAATATTGTGATACAAATAATAATAATGCCAAAGGCAAACTGGTAATCAAGAAAGGAACAATGCAAAAGATAACATTATTTGAATAATAGCTATTCAAATAATGCATAGAAAAAATATATCGGAGCAATAAGGTTGTCGAATAATTAAAAGAAATGTTATGATCAGAAATTATGTAACGATTGCCCTGCGCAATCTTTGGAACAAAAGATTATATAGCGGTATTAATATGCTGGGGCTTTCGATAGCCGCAGCTTTTTGCATGTTGGTATATATGTATATGCAGCAGGAAAACTCATATGATACATTTCACAAAAATGGTGACCGCCTGTACCGGCTCGAAGCCACCAGTTTGTTTGAATTTGGTGATGGAGCTAAACCTAAAAAGGGATTCTTTTCGTTTTTGATGGATGCTGATCACGCAACACGCAATATGCTTTCACATCCATTTGTACTTGCAGATGATATTAAAAATAGTCTACCTGAAGTAGAGGCAGTTGTTCGCTCGCAGGGAAATGGTAACTCGGTATTTTGGTATAATGGGCAATCCTTTAAAATGGGAGAAGACAAAGTAGTATATATAGAAAGCAATTTTTTTACTGTTTTTGATTTTCCATTAAAACAAGGGAACGCGGCACAAGTACTTAAAAAACCAGAAAATATTGTTATTAACGAGCGCACCGCACAACGATTTTTTGGAAATGCAGATCCGGTAGGTAAAACAATTTCATTAGCCGCAGAGAATGGTAAAAATTTTACGGTTGCCGGCGTTTCTAAAAACTTTCCGTCCAATTCGAGTTACGATTATGATATCGTGATGCCACTCGAAGCACATCCTTCTCATTTGGAAAGTATAGCAGACAGAAGTAATAATCATTTTAACTATGCTACTATTTTACTGCTCAAAAAAAATATAGATAGGGCCGCTTTCGAAAAAAAACTTACTGCTTTTTCCAAAAGTTATTTTGCAGCCACGGTAAAGGAATGGGCGGAGCAGGAACCCGATAAAAAAGCCATCGATTTTCAATTGTATATACGGGCCTTTACCAAAGCCCATTTGAATACAGCCTATCCCTGGGGGCATTATACCAACCTGGAAAACCTATATGAGTTAGCAGCACTGGCTCTTATTATTTTAATAATAGCCTGCGTTAATTATGTGCTGCTAACGCTGACCAATACAGTCTCTAGATCTCAGGAAGTGGGTATTCGTAAAACAATGGGCGCGGGTCGAAAACATATTGTGTGGCAGTTTTTAACAGAGACACAATTATTGGTTTCTTTATCAATTATTGTTGGTTTGTTCATTTGTATTACTGCAATACCCTTGTTTAATTCAATAACAGGAGCAACGCTTGACCTTTCTGTTTTTTCAATAAAAGATTTTGTTCTTGCATCCGCTGTACTGTTTTTGGTATTAAGTATAACGGCAGGGTTCTATCCGGCTTTTTTAATGAGTGGAATGAAACCTTTGAATATGCTGCGAAAATTTAGCAGCGTTCGAATTAATCCTTTATTATCCAAAGGCCTGGTAGTGGTTCAATACGCTGCCTGTGTATTGCTTATTATCTCTGCTATTGTGATTTCCCGGCAATTAAAATACATGAACCTTATGCAATTGGGATTTGATAAGGAGCAGGTGATGGTGGTTGCCAATCCTTACGATTATGAAGATCCTTTACGAAAAGAATTTGCAGTACGATTAAGCCAGTATGTTTTATCGGAGCCATCCATTTCCAAAGTAGCATTCAGCAATTCAAAATTTGGACGTATAGCTAACTTAAACGGACACCTGATTAATGACAAGCGAGAGATGATTTTTCAATTACCCATAGATTTCAATTATTTTGACATTATGAATATTCCTTTATTAAAGGGAAGATATTTTTCTAAAGATATGCCAACCGATTCTGCACGTTTTGAAATACCAGACAAATTGAAAATGGAGGGATCTTCTTCCGTTCGAAGAGCCATTGTAATAAATGAAACCTTGTACAATTTACTCGGCAAGCCACCGCTTGATGAGATCAACCGATCCATGGGTGCAAGGATCATAGGTGTTTGCAAGGATTATCATTTTTTTAATTCTACCCAGAAAATTGCTCCTGCCTATCATATGATTGGTGGAATGTATGGCTTTCAATATGCGTACCTTAAAATTAAACCCGGGCAGGAAATTTCTTCTGTTGTAAATAAAGTAAAAGTAAATGTGGATAGAATCACAGCCAATCACCCATTTGAATATACGTTTATGGATGAGGATGTAAAGAGAGGATATGAAGCGTATACAAAATGGCTCAAAACAATAAATGCTGCTACTTTATTGGCTGTATTAATTGCTTGTATGGGCCTTTTTGGTTTGTCGGCTTTATATGCCATCAGTAAAACAAAAGAAGTGGGGATCCGTAAAGTAATGGGTGCAACCGTTACAAGTATATTTTTATTGCTAAATAAAGATGTATTGAAGCTGGCACTCATTTCTTTTGTGATTGCGGTTCCGTTATCCCTCTATTTTATGAACAGTTGGTTACAAAATTTTGCGTTTAGAATAACATTAGGATGGGAATTATTTATGATGGCAGGCGTTATTGGATTGGCATTAGCCATTTTGGTAGTAAGTTTTCATTCAGTGAAAGCCGCAAAATCAAATCCGGTGAAGAGTTTGCGAAGTGAATAGAAAGTCGGCCCCCAACCCCCCGAAGGGGGGGCTTTGGTAGCAGCACAATTAAATTTATCCTTTATATATCCTAAAAGTTCTTTATAAAAATATTTAATCACTTGCACCAGAATGGTAATATAATTGGTTCGGTTGCTACCAACCTTCCCCCTTTGGGGGAATTGAAGGGGGCCTTAATTCGGGTGTTAAAAAGTTCTCCCCTTTGGGGGAGTTAAAGGGGACCTTTATTATGCTAAAAAACTATTTTAAAACCGCATTCCGCAACTTGTGGAAAAAGAAATCATTTAGTTTTCTTAATATCATTGGGCTTGCGGTAGGAATCGCTTGTGCATCACTGATATTTTTATGGGTTGAGGATGAGCTTACCTATAATAATTATTTTAAAAAGAAGGATCAGCTTTACCAGGTAATGGGAAATCAGACCTATGATGGACAAACCTTCACCTTTGCTTCAACGCCCGGATTGCTTGCGCCATCTATTCAAAATGAAATTCCAGGAATTAAAAATGCCGTGCGAACCACCTGGGGTGAACGGCTACTATTGGCTAAAGAAGAGAAAAGTTTATATGGAGATGGTATTCATGTAGAACCTTCCTTTTTTACGATGTTCAACTTCGACTTTATAAAAGGAAATCCAACGAGTGCGTTTAGTCAGTTGCATTCCATTGTTTTAAATGAACGAATGGCAAAAAAGATTTTCAATTCAATAGACGTAATAGGCAAAACTATTAAATTAGATAATAAACAGGAATATGTAATAAGTGGGGTTTACAGGAATTTACCAATCAACACCCGTTTTGAGAAATTGGATTGGTTGGTTCCTTTTGAAATTTTCCTGAAAGAAAATAAATGGCTGGAGCATTGGGGCAATAATGGTATTCAAACATTTTTAGAAGTGCAACCAGAGGCGGACGTGGCACTTATTAAGAAAAAATTATACGGATTTATTTATGCTAAAGATTCAACAACAATAGCAAAGCCATTACTTTTATCTGCAACCGACTGGCGATTAAGAGACAATTTTGTAGAAGGTAAACAGAGTGGCGGTCGTATTAAATTTGTAAACCTGTTTAGTCTTATTGCCTGGATTATTTTATTATTAGCCTGTATCAACTTTATGAATCTTTCTACCGCACGTTCAGAACAACGAGCCCGCGAAGTAGGCGTACGTAAAGTAATGGGGTCAGGAAAAAAAATGCTGGTAACTCAATTCCTGGTGGAAGCCATTGTTATGTCTTTTATGGCTGTAATCGTTGCAGTAGTTGTTACGGCACTATTGCTCCCTGCCTTTAATAAAATGGTAGAAAAGGAAATAATTCTCGATATACTAAAACCAATTCATATTGTTTCGTTAGGAGTTATCGGATTGTTATGTGGGCTAATCGCAGGAAGTTACCCGGCATTTTACCTTTCCTCATTCAACCCTATCACTGTTCTCAAGGGATTAAAATTAACGATAGGAGGAGGAGCTTCGTTTATTCGTAGGGGGTTGGTTGTTGCTCAGTTTGTCATTTCGGTAGGGCTGATTATTTGTACACTTATTATTTATCAACAGGTGATACATACAAAAAGCCGCGAATTGGGGATTAATAAGAATAACCTCATCAATATGAGCCAGCAGTTAATTTCTGTACAGCAGGAGGGAAATCTCGGACTACGATTTGCATCGGTGAAAAATGATTTGTTAGCTACCGGGGTTGTTGAAAATGCTGCGTTGAGTAATAACAGTACATTTCAGGTAAATAGTAATTCGGCTGATTATAGTTGGGCAGGTAAAGACCCAGGTAAAAACCTTTTAATAGGTATGGAATGGGCAACGCCGGAATATATACAAACGATGGGTATGAAACTGTTAGCCGGAAGAGATTTTTATCCGGAAGGGTTGGGTGATAGCAGTAGTGTGTTAATAAATGAAAGCTTTGCAAAGTTTATCAGTAAAAAGCCAGAAGGTGCCGTAGGTAAAATAATTGACCGTAATGATGGAAAACTAATGGTAATAGGCGTAATAAAGGATTTTGTTTACAACAATGTATATGGTTCAACAGATCCTGTAATTGTTTTTAATGATGCAAAAGCAGAATATACATCTAACCTGAGTATAAGGTTCAAGGAAAATATCAATTATAAAGAAGCACTCACAAAAACAGAAGCAGTCATAAAAAAATTCAATCCTTCCTATCCCTTTGAATATAAATTTGTAGATAAAGAATTTGAGAACTTATTTAAAGGAGAATCGCTTATTGGAAAACTGGCAGCGGTATTTGCTGGTCTGGCTATTTTTATTTCTTGTTTAGGATTGTTTGGATTGGCTGCCTATACTGCCGAAAAAAGAATAAAGGAAATAGGTATCCGAAAAGTACTGGGCGCCTCTGTTACCAACCTTACTTCATTACTTTCTAAAGATTTTCTGAAACTTGTTTTCGTTTCCTGTGTTATTGCATTTCCAGTAGCCTGGTGGATTATGAATAGCTGGCTAAAAGATTATGAATACCGGGTAACCATAAAATGGTGGATGTTTGCCTTGCCGGCATTGCTGGCGATGACGATTGCATTGTTAACAGTAAGTTTTCAGGCAATAAAGGCGGCTTTAAGTAACCCGGTTAAATCATTGAGAAGTGAATAGATCGCCACTTATATATGCAGTCGATATTCACAGAATTTGTAAGTATAATTCTTTGTGATGGCTAAACGTAAATTAAATACAAATAGTTTTTTTAACGAACAAAAAAAAGAAAATATGAAGAGGTTAATTTTTCCACTATTGATTTGCTTTAGTTGTAGCGCACTCGCTCAAAATGCAAATGAAATTCCATTTATTACAAAATCATTCAGTAATGAATCGATTAAAAGAGTGATTGCTGAAACCGCGGGTGGTAATATTAGTGTATTCAGTGTTGCCGCTTCCAATGTACGGGTAGAAGTATATATACGACCTTCTAATTATAACGGAAGCCAATCGTATTCAAAGGAAGAGATACAAAAAAGATTGGAAGCAGACTATCATTTTATTCTCGAAGCATCCGACAATACGATTAAAGCAATTGCCAAAAACAAAAATCAGAATATAAACTGGAAGAAAGCGCTGAGCATTTCTTACAAAATATTTGTACCGAAAGAAATTTCTACCAATCTAACGACCAGTGGCGGAAATATTACTTTAGCCGATTTGAATGGATCGCAGCATTTTGTGACCAGTGGAGGTAATTTGGATATTGAACGGTTGAAAGGAAAAGTGGTTGGTGTTACTTCAGGTGGAAACATATCGGTTAGTGATTGCAGTGAAGATATTGAACTCACTACCAGCGGAGGGGATATTACTGCAGATAATTGTAACGGAAAAATCAGCCTGGTTACTTCAGGGGGCGATGTAAAGCTCAATAAGCTGGAAGGTACCATTCAGGCCACTACCAGTGGAGGCAATGCTATCGCTAACACTATTCGGGGATCATTGGAAGCCCATACTTCGGGAGGAAATGTAAACCTGCGTGATTTATACTGTAGCGTCGATGCCGGAACAAGCGGTGGCAATATTTTTGTTTCTGTAAAAGAAATAGGAAGCTATATACGGATAGCTAATTCGTCAGGAAAAATTGAGTTGGAGCTTCCCTCCGGTAAGGGGCTTGATCTGAAACTCACCGCTTCTAAAATAAAGACCAATCAACTGAATAATTTTAGCGGTACTATGGAAGAAGAAGAAATAAATGGAAAACTAAATGGCGGAGGTATACCGGTAACGGTTAAAGCCGGGAGCGGAAAAATTAATTTTACCCTTAAGTGAATTGATGTTGATTCTTTTGAAAGTTCTTTTTATAATATTTTTCATCACCAACACCGGAATAATAACATAACTAGTTTGGGTGCTACCAACTTTCCCCCTTTGGGGGAATTGAAGGGGGCCTTAACTCAGGTGTTACAATACCTCTCCGCCAGCTGGCGGAGAGAAGGAGGAGCATTATGTTTAAAAATTATATAACCATCGCGTGGAGAAACCTTTTAAAAAATAAAATGATTTCTTCCATTAATATTCTTGGGCTTGCTGCAGGGATTGCATTTACATTATTAATTGCGGGGTATGTGTGGAGTGAAGTGAATGTAAACACTCAATTAAGAAATGCGGATCACCAATATATTATTCAAAGTAAATGGAAAAACCCCAATATGGGTATTGAACTTACCTCGCTTGGCCCATTGGCAAAAGCATTGAAAGATCAATATCCAACATTAGTGGCTAACTATTATCGTTGGGATGGTGTCACGTCCAATGTATCGAAGGGAGATAAAGCATTTAGAGAAGGTTTACAAATTTGTGATAGCACCATGCTGAATATGTATGGGTTTTCATTGGCACATGGGGATATACGAACTGCATTCACAGCTCCTTTTTCTGTAATCATTACCGAAGAGCGGGCTAAAAAATATTTTGGAAAAACAGAAGTGATCGGTCAAACACTTACCATTGAAAGTTTTAGTGGTGGGAAACATGATTTTATGGTAACGGGTGTTTTAAAAAGACCCGGGCAAAATTCAGTAACTTTTTTGACAGACGATAACGATAATCAATTTTATATTCCGGTAAGTAACCTTGCTTTTTTTGGACGGGATATGGAAACCTGGTTAAATCAATATATTGTTAGTTATATTGAATTAAAACCAGGCGTCGATCCTTCCGATCTCAAAAAGCCCATGGCAAAATTGATAAAAGAGAATGCGCAATCCCAGGTGAGTGAGAATATGGAGGCATACCTGCTTCCCCTGGATGAGTATTATTTAAATGCGAACAATGGACTGATAAAAAAATTACTATATACGCTGTCCTTTATAGCATTGTTTATACTGGTAATGGCCATTGTTAATTTTGTAAACATTACCATTAGCAGTTCTTCTTCGCGCATACGGGAGATTGGTATACGAAAAGTAATGGGAGGAATGCGGAAACAATTAATGATTCAATTTCTTGCCGAGTCGGTGATGCTTGTATGTATAGCAACCGGCCTGGCTTTAGTTTTGTATCAATTGGCAAAGCCGATTTTAAGTGTTGTATTGGCTAAACAATTACTTTCTATTAATACCTTTCCCTGGTTCTTTATTTTTATACCTTTTATTTTAGCTATTTTAATTGGATTGCTGGCGGGCATTTATCCTGCGCTCATTTTATCTTCAATGAAATCGGTGGATTCATTGAAGGGAAAGTTAAAGGGTGTAAAAGAAAAAGTTTGGTTACGTAAATCTTTGATTGCTTTTCAATTTAGTACAGCAGCCATTGTATTGATTGGAGCCTATATTATATCAAAACAGGTAAACTTATTTTTCAGTAAGGATATTGGTTACAATAAAGAGTATATCGTTTCAGCACAGTTGCCGAGGAACTGGACCTTACAGGGAGTACGCAATATGGAAGGTATAAGAAAGCAATTTGCGGCAATGCAAGAGGTTAATGATGTTACACTTTCATTTGAAGTTCCGGATGGCAATAGCTCTGGTAGTATTGCCCTTTATAATGCCAGTGCAGATTCAACAACAGCAATTGCATCCCAATTGATAACAACAGATGAGTATTATGCAAGAACATTTAACATTCCCATGGTAGCAGGGAAATTCTTTAGCGACCCAGGTGCTTTTACCGACTCATTTAAACTTGTAATCAATGAAACAGGAGCAAAATCGTTGGGTTATAAAGTTGCGGAAGAAGCAATAGGCAAACAGGTTAAAACACCAAATGGAAATAATACAATATTTACTATAGCTGGAGTTACAAAGGATTTTCATTTTGGTTCAATGAAACAGAACATTCCGCCAATTACATTTATGCATGTAGGTATTAACACAATTTTTCGGGTGTTGTCCTTTAAGTTGAAACCGGGTAATCTCAGCAACTGTTTACAGACGCTTCAATCTAAATGGGCCACTCTTTTGCCTGGTGTCCCTTTTGAGTATAGCTTTATGGATAATACACTGGCAAAACTATATAAAACAGAAATACAATTAAAGAAAGCTTCTTATACGGCAACTATATTATCATTACTGATTGTATTACTTGGTATTCTTGGACTGGTTTCTTTGAGCATTCAAAAACGAGTAAAGGAAATCGGTATCCGAAAAGTATTAGGAGCTTCTTTGCCGGGTATTGTATCCTTATTTGTAAAGGAATTTATGATTGTAATTGCAGCCGCATCGTTTATTGCCTGTCCACTGGCTTATTGGGTGATGAGTAACTGGCTTGATAATTATGTATACCGCATTTCTATTTCACCAATACCATTCGCAATGGCTATTGGATGCTTAATTGCATTAACTCTTTTAATAATTTTAATTCGCATTTTCAGATCGGCAGCAATGAATCCTGTGAAGTCTTTACGGGCGGAATAGTGAATAGTGAATGAATGTGAATTGTTGTGAATGATGAATTGTGAATGACCAATTGGTCAGCACCCCGGGGAATTTATCAGAAAAGTTGGTTTATCAAGCCGGGATCATCTCCGCTATTGATTCATTGACTATTCACTATTGACAATTCACTATGTACGTAATCGTACAAAAACTGTTCGTTTTCGTACACTTCTCCGGCATCTATTGCCTGAATCCCCTGTGGTTACAAGGGGCTAAATCTTGGTACAGGGGTTGAATCATTTAGGGGTTGAAAAACTCCATTTGCCCAGCTTTTTAAAAACACCACTATGATCGGTAATTATTTCAGGATTGCTTTTCGCAATTTTCGTAAGCATAAGCTGTTTACGTTTATCAATATTGCCGGATTGGCCATTGGTATCAGTGCTTCGCTGGTAATTTACCTGATTGTTCAATTTGATTTTAGTTTTGACAAATTTCATAAAGATGGCAGCCGGATTTACCGCGTGGTAAGCGAATTGAAATTTCCGGATATGCTTATTGATAATTCCGGCGTTCCTTCACCACTATCAAAAGCCGTACGGGAAGAAGCAACAGGGATTGACCTGGTAACCCATTTTAATACCGCCTGGGAATTAAAAGTGGCTGTTCCGATTCCGGGTAATCAATCCCCGGCAGTTTTTAAGCACCAGAAAAATATTATTTATGCTGATGAATATTATTTTGAACTCTTTCCCTACAATTGGTTGGCAGGCTCGCCTAAAACGGCTCTGAAAGATCCTTTTCAGGTAGTACTCACCGTTAGCAGGGCGGCTTCTTATTTTGGTAATCTAAAGCCTACCGAAATTATTGGTCGGGAAATTTTTTATGATGATTCAATAAAAACAATGGTCGTGGGCGTTGTTGAGGATCTGAAGGAGAATACCGATTTTACGTTTAAAGAATTTATTTCAAAACAAACACTTGCAGTTACCGGTTTAAAGGAACAGTGGGGTTGGGAAGAATGGGGTAGTATTACTTCTGCTTCACAAATGTTTGTAAAACTTACAAAAGGTACAGGTACGGTAGCGGTAGAAAAGCAATTGGCAGCCATTCGTGAAAAATACCGGAGCAAAGAGGAAGAGCCTGCTGGCAAGGATGGCACCAAACATCTGCTTCAACCCTTAACAGATATTCATTTCAATGCTAAATACGATGCTTTTGATCAGCGGCAGGGAAATAAACCTACGTTATATGGATTATTAGCAGTGGCTGCCTTTCTGTTGCTATTGGGTTGTATTAATTTCATAAACTTAACCACTGCACAGGCATCGCAGCGGGCAAAAGAAATTGGTATCCGAAAAACAATGGGTAGTGGCAAAAGGCCATTGATTGTTCAATTCCTGAGCGAAACCTTCCTGCTTACTTTTTTTGCCACGCTTCTATCGGTGGCACTTACGCCGTGGTTACTGAATGTTTTTAAAGATTTTATACCGCCCGGTATTTCTTTTGGGTCCTTTAATCAGCCGCATGTATGGTTATTTCTTTTAGTATTGGTGTTATTGGTAAGTTTACTCGCCGGTTTCTATCCGGCAATCATTCTTACTAAATTCAAACCAGTAACAGTATTAAAAAACCAGGCTTATAACGGTACCGCACAGACACGTAAGGCCTGGTTGAGAAAATCATTAACGGTTACCCAATTTGTAATTGCACAGTTCCTGATCATTGCTACATTAGCCGTAAGTAAGCAAATCAGCTATTCACTCAATAAAGATCTTGGCTTTAAGAAAGAAGCGATTGTTACATTTAACACCCGCTGGAATTTCTTTTCAAAAGAAAAAGATAATCGGCGTTTTGTATTGCTGGATAAACTTAAAACAATACCTGGCATTGAGAAACTCAGTTTAGCCAGTTCTGCTCCTGCCTCCGGTAACACGTCTACTACTGTTATGAAATTTGATAATGGGAAATCGGTGATGGAAACGATGGTAGAAATGAAATATGCTGATACAGGTTACTTTAAACTTTATGGAATGAAGTTGGTGGCTGGGAGAAATCTTGAAATGAATGATACCACCAAAGAATATGTTATTAATGAAACCTATTCAAAAATGATGGGCTTTCAAAAACCAGAGGATGCTGTTGGAAAAATAATCGGAGGAGATGAAAGTAAAAAACCCATTGTTGGTGTAATCAGAGATTTTCATACTAAATCTACACACGTGGCGATTAAACCATTGGCCTATTCCTCCGCTAGCAAGAGTAGTTTTGCAATTCATCTTGCTTTAAAACCAAAAGATGCCAGTGGAGATTCATGGAAATTGACGTTGGGGGAGGTAGAAAAATTTTATAAAGAAATTTACCCGGAAGATGAGTTTACCTATCAATTTTTTGATGAAAGCATTGCTTCCTTTTATAAGAGTGAACAAAATATAAGCCGCTTATTAACATGGGCATCTGTACTTTGTATATTTATTAGTTGTCTTGGGTTACTTGGACTAGCCATTTACATAACCAATTCAAGAACAAAAGAGATTGGTGTGCGTAAGGTTTTAGGTGCTTCGATTGTTCAGATCGTAACATTGCTTTCGAAGGATTTTATTCTATTGATATTAATTGCATTTCTTATTGCATTTCCATTTGCGTGGTGGGCCATGCACAACTGGTTACAGGATTTTGTTTATCGAACCTCACTTAGCTGGTGGATATTTGCTGTAACCGGAGTGGGTATGATTTTAATTGCATTAATCATTCTCAGTATTCGCACCATTCGATCGGCAATCGCAAACCCGGTAAATAGTTTGCGAAGCGAGTAGAGTGGCCCGGCCCCCCAACCCCCCGAAGGGGGGCTTAGGTAAGAGCACTAGAAAATGTATCCTGTTTAAATTTTAAAAGTTCTTTATAAAAATAAATATTTCACTTACACCAGAATAAAGATGTAATTAATTCGGGTGCTACCAACCTTCTCCGCCAGCTGGCGGAGAGTTGAAGGTGGCTGAATTGCTTAACTTAAAAATAAAATTTCTAACTAATGATTGATTTAAAGCACATTTCTAAATGGGTTACAGTAGGAGGAGCAAGAGTTTTTTTGTTGAAAGATATTAGCCTTTCTTTAAAAGAAGGTGAATTTATTTCTATCATGGGGCCTTCCGGCTCGGGTAAGTCTACTTTATTAAATGTAATTGGAATGCTCGATGAATTTGATGAAGGCGAATATAACTTTATGCATGAGTCGGTTCATAAACTGAAAGAAAAACAACGTTCGGCTTTATATAAACAGTATATAGGTTTTGTATTCCAGGCTTATCACCTTATTGATGAACTTACGGTGTATGAGAATATTGAAACACCTCTTATTTACCAGGATATGAAATCTTCCGAACGTAAAGCCTTAGTATCGGATATGCTTGATCGCTTTAATATTGTTGGTAAGAAGGGACTTTTTCCTGCACAGCTTTCGGGTGGGCAACAACAATTGGTAGGTATTGCCAGAGCGTTGATAAGTAAGCCTAAATTTATTTTAGCTGATGAACCAACCGGTAATCTTAATTCTAAACAAGGCGAAGAGATTATGGAACTGTTTAAGAAATTGAATAAGGAAGATGGTGTTACAATTATTCAGGTAACACATTCTGAAAAAAATGCCAGTTATGGGTCAAGGGTTATTCATTTATTAGATGGTCGAATCGACCGCGATGAAAACTAAACTATTTATTGCTAAAGCATTAAAGATTAAATTTTATGAAGAGAAAGAAATTGGGATTCATTTTGTTAACTGTATTTGTTTTAACTGAAGCCAGTATTGCACAAACACCAGCTAAATTATCCTTAAAGCAGTGCGTGGAAACCGCTTTGAAAAATAATATACAAGTCAAGCAATCAGAACTGCAATCAAATCGCGAAGAAATAAATTATAACCAGGCAAGAGCGAATCTTCTTCCGAACCTGGGCGGTAATTATAGTTTTGGATGGAATTCTGGTCGTACCATTGACCCGATCACCAACCAATATATTAACCAACAACTGTCTTCATCGGGTTTCAACTTAAATAGCAGCATCACCTTGTTTTCGGGTTTGCAATTGCACAATGCCATCAAACAAAATTCTTTTGCTTACCAGGCCAGTAAAATGGAATATGAGCAGGCAAAAAATTCCCTTACGTTAAATGTATTGCTTGCCTACCTGCTGATATTAAATAATGAAGATATTTTGGAGATTTCGAAAAGCCAGGAGGGTGTTACACGTAAACAAGTAGAGCGGTTAGAGGTTATGGTGAAAGAAGGAGCCATCGGCCAATACCAATTAGCGGATTTAAAAGGACAACTAG
>JBJXDV010000262.1:0-6230 GCA_046153465.1 Chitinophagaceae bacterium | reverse complement strand
TCTCACCAGGTTCATAACTCAATTTTTTGGAGAGTATCGAACCAAACATGGTCGGGTTCGTATTTTCTTTTCCGGTGAGCTGTATTGTTTTGATGGCTTTAACTGATTCGCCGTATTTATCTTTGGTAACAACTTCTATAGAGTACCAACCTGGGGTGAAGAGTGAATAATCAATGGTGAATGAATCTGTGCTATTCGTTGAATCCGATTTTTCTGTGATCTTTTTTTCTTTTTGCCAATTGACTGCCAGGTTTTCATCCTTATAAATATCATAGGGAAATTGTTGATGGTATTCTTCTTCATTCATCAAAAACTGATCGGGTTGTTGCCAATAGCGATTTCTGAAAATACGATTGGGTTGTTTTAATTTATGAATCGTAACTGTTACTGTTGCCTTTTCAAAAATATCATTCAGGTTGGCAGAGCGAATGGATAAGTTCTTAAAATCTTCGATCGGCTGTTCATCAGGTTCATTAATTGATAATTGCAGTGCCTGATAGGCAACTGCCACTGATGCAGCACCGCTTCTCGTTTCTCCATTGATATCCGTTATATCAACTGAAATTTCATAATAAAAAGTTGGCTGATCTTTTTTATCAATCGAAGCATCTGGTAATGCCTTGAACGGAATGATAAATTCTCCTTTTGCATCCGTTTTTAATTCGCCATGTGCAATTTCCTGCGATTCTCCTCCGCGTGGTGGCCAAATTTTTCCTCCTCTATAATAATCATACCAAATGGGCCAGCGCGTTTCCCGCACTACCCTGTACTTGACCATTGCACCATCAATATTATTTCCTGCATAGGCTTTGGCGCTACCGGAAACGTTTATGGTTTCATTTAGTTTATACGTGCCCAATGGTTTGGTTATTTCTACAGAGAATTTTGGGCGCTTATATTCTTCTACTGAAAATGTTTCAGAACTATGGCTGGTATTGTCCTCTATCCGGAAGCTTCCATTTAATTGATTTTGCGGCAGCGTAAATTTTCCGGCATAAGATCCAAATTCATTGGTAATTACTTCAAGCGAATCTACTTTTTGTCCATTAGCATCATATAAAAAAACGGTTGTCTTTTGTTTCGGTACAATCCTGCTTTCTGAACTTTTATTATTACTACTGATCACAATTCCTTTGAAGAAAACAATTTGCCCCGGGCGATAAATAGAACGATCTGTAAATAAAAAGGTACGAAGTACTTCCTTTTCGGTATTGTTGGTTTCGTAGTTGTAACTGTTATAATTTTCATCTTCCATAAAAAGATGATCTTCTCCATTTGTAAGTTCCAGCCGGTAATTCGCATTACTGGGTGATTTGGGAGCAGCAATTTTAAAATATCCGTTCTTATCGGTAAACAAATTCTCGCCCTTGCGGTCAACATTTTTTTGAGTGGCGTAATCATAGGTAGGATACCAAACCTGTACGTTGGTACGCGGCAGCGGTTTGCCCGTTTCCCGGTTTACCACAAAAAAATTGCCGCCGTTGTTCATGTAGGCTATCGCCGAAACATAAAGGAATTGAGCAGCAAAGGCATTATTTTTTTCAATAGCAAATTCTTTATCGGTACTTGCGAGTATCAGGTATTCTCCTACAGGTAATTCATCAATTTTTATTTCCGCTGAATGCTGCCTGAAATCGGTTGTTGCTACCAGTGGCTGTATATAGGTTTTTGATACAGGCAATTTTAGAAGCAGTGGCCAGTATTCTTCCTGCCAGTTACTTATTTTTTTAAGTTGATCTTTTAGCTTTTTTGAAAGCGCAATCATCCGCACATGCATCAATGAGGTATTCCTATATGAAACCAACATTCTAAAGGGTAGATTCGGCAGGTTAACTTTTTCTGCCTGCAGGTTCAATTCTTTTTTAAGAATTGCAACTAATAAATTTTGCGCGTTTATTTTTCCTTCGCTCGAGTCTTTTTGTAAAATAATTTTATCAACAATCTCTTTTGCTTTTCGGTATCCATCATAAGTGATTTTTTCACCGGCTTTTTCATAATGCCATTGGGCCAATAAGAAAGAAGCCTGTGCAGCGGCCGTGAAATTTTCATATTTCTTTGCTATTTCTGTTAATGCGTTTTTATACAGCTCGTCTTTATTTTCCAGTACGGCGTATTGATATACAAACTGAAGACGATTGATATCGGCATCAATAAGGGCATCTGGTTTTTTATCGCTAAGATGAAAAGCAATTATTCGCTGATACAATAACAATGCTTCGTGATAAAGAGATAGAGAATCTTTAGTAGGAAATTTCGTTTTAATAAAATCATTAACGCTTCCAAAAATTTCAGGTTGGTTTAATTCAAAAGCATAGGCTGGTTTATTGATATCCTGTTCATTGTTTTTAAAATATTCAAGGGCCCGGTAGGTTAATAAATCAAAAAGAGTGGGACGTAAGTAACGAACATTTCCTTTTACAATAATCGCATCAAATGGTTCGAGGCTGGTTTCCTGTAGTTGTTTTTCATTCTTTATAGAAGCCAGGTAAAGCTGTCCGATTTTTTTATGAAAATCATTAATGCCCCAGGTACCGATGTCCGACTTTTTGAAATCAACTGTTTTGGTACGGTTATATAATTGCCAACGGTTTTGTTCAAAATAATTTTGATATAGCCCGGCGTTGATACTATTTAAAATTGACTTTACGGGTTCGTTGGAAGCAGCTATTTCTTTTTCTACCTGCTCTATATTTTTAATAAGTCCGTTTTCTTCTTTTCTTTCCTGCAGGCCCATTTTATAGAGCAGTGCCTTTATTAACTGAGCTTCCTTTTTTTCGGTTTTAGCAATATTGTATAGTTTGTTTACTTCTTCCAGGGCAGATTGGACCAGTCCTTTTTTGCTTATCAGCTCATCAATTTTTTTCCAGGCTTTGTCGTATTTATTCATTGGTGTTTGTGCGGTTGCATTTAAAAGTAAAAAGGTTGCACCAATTATTGCTAATATTTTTCTAAAGAACATGCTTCGAAATTTTGTACAAGTTATTGAATGTTTATGGATGCGGAGAAAGTGAGTTTTCCATAATGTAGTTAATTATCAGCCACAAGTCTATAGCCATTGGCTTGTTGAGTAAACGACTATCCTTGCGCTGTTATTAATTACTGAGATTTATAAAAACCTACAGCTAGTATTACACTAAAGCCACTATGTCGTAATTATTTTTCTTCAAAGAGATTCAGAATTTTTTTCGACTCTTAAAGAGATGTTTTTATTGCGTGGATGTATCTGTGCTAATTTATTCTTACCATAGTACTAGAACCGTTTTTATCAGAAGGGAAGGATGCTATTAATTTGTAATCACTACCCTGGGTAGAGCGCCTCAGCCGGTTCGTGCCCGACACCGTCGGGATGCGAAAGCAAGAAGCGGGTGCAGCGCGATGCCCAGGGTAACGGCCACCCGGCCATGAGGGGTCAATCTGTTTATATTGTAACGCTTTTAAAAAAAATCTGTACTGAAATAATAGATCAATTTAGTTTTACCCTAATAGTAAGTTAAACCTACTCTGCAGTAGTTATTTTTTCTGCAAAGAGATACAGAATTTTTTTTCAAATCGTCGTGGTAAAAGCAAGTTGCCGCGAAAGCGCGAAGTTGTTTTAGGAAGTACAGGTATACTTTTTTTGCGTGGATGTATCTGCGTCAATTTATTCGTACCATAATACTTGAACAGTTTTTTATAAGAAAGGGAGGATGCTATTAATTTGCAATCACTACCCTGGGTAGAGCGCCTCAGCCGGTTCGTGCCCGACACCGTCGGGATGCGTAAGCAAGAAGCGGGTGCAGCGCGATGTCCGGGGTAACGGCCACCCGGCCCTGAGGGATCAACATGTTTAAATTAAACAGCTTTTTAAAAAATAAATAATCTGCCAATGTATTCTTATCATAGCACTAACTGCTACTAACTAATATTTTTTCTTTAACGAATCATTACATATTCTTTATTAATCTCTGGCATTGGTTTGGATTCTCAGTATACAGGAGGATTAAAAATATGAAAAAGATCTTTACACTTATTACAGCAGCTTTGGTTACACTAACCAGCTTCGCTGATCATCGAGATGGAAAAATTACCATCACCGATTTTAGTAATAAACAATTAATGATTGAGGTAGATGAAATACGCTACAACAATCGGGGAAGAGAATTCGTCATCGACGATCTTCGCCCCGGGTACCACCGCGTTCAGGTATACAGTTTAGATCGAAGAAATTTTGGCTGGGGCGATATCTTTGAGCGCAGGAGCAGGAAGCAAATATTATATAACGCTACCGTATTGGTAAAGCCAAGGCAGAATATTTGTCTTACCATTAATCGTTTTGGCCAGGTAGAAATGGATGAACGCAGGTTTAATGATGGTAACAAAAGAGATCGTGATAATGACTGGGGTCGTAATCGCGACAAAGATTATGATCGCGATAAAGATGATAACCGCGACGGGGATCATAACCGGGATAGGGATGACCGTGATAATCGTGATAATCAATATGACAATACCCGTGGTGGAATGGATGTACGTTCTTTTGAAATGCTAAAAAATGCATTGAGTCGCGAAAGTTTTGAACGTTCAAGATTGGAAATTGCGAAGCAAACCATCGATCGAAATAGTTTTACAACAGCGCAGGTAAGGGAAATGGCATTGTTGTTTGCTTTTGAAACGAATAAACTTGAACTGGCAAAATATGCGTATCGAAATACGGTAGACCGGAACAACTACTTTCAATTGTATAATGTGTTTTCGTTCAGCAGTAGTAAAGAAGAACTGGCGGAATATATAAGACGATTCAGGTAATTAATTTTATGTAGGACGGTTAATGATAAAGCCTCACTTTTAGTGAGGCTTTTTTTGAGCTCATTTTAGTTGCATCGTAGACATTCAATTCCCAATCAAAAAATATTTTTACGGTTGAATAGAATTGGCTTCGTATAAGGGAGTGACACAACAGGTGTTGAGCATTGCACAATAACCGGGCACAAAAAAACCTCCGCAATATGGAGGTTTTCTTATCTATTTTTTATAACGGTATTATTTTTTTAAAATCTTCGCCATCGTGGCACCGATATCTGCCGGGCTCGATACCACGTGAATTCCACATTCGGTCATTATTTTCATTTTAGCGGCTGCGGTATCATCAGCACCACCAACTATTGCACCGGCATGGCCCATACGACGACCGGGAGGTGCAGTTTGACCTGCAATGAAACCAACAACCGGTTTTTTATTATTTGCTTTGTACCAATTGGCTGCTTCGGCTTCCATGCCACCACCAATTTCACCAATCATAACAATTGCTTCGGTATCGGCATCATTCATAAAAAGTTCTAATGCTTCGCGGGTTGTAGTACCAATGATAGGATCACCACCAATACCAATTGCAGTAGAAACTCCTAACCCAGCTTTAGCAACCTGATCGGATGCTTCATAGGTTAGCGTACCGGATTTTGAAATAATACCAATCTTACCTTTTTTGAATACGAAACCCGGCATAATTCCCACCTTGCATTCACCCGCAGTAATTATTCCGGGGCAATTAGGTCCAATTAAACGAGTTGGTTTTCCCTGCAAATAATTTTTAGCACGTATCATATCCTGGATTGGAATTCCTTCGGTAATACAAACCACCAATGCTATACCTGCATCCGCAGCTTCCATGATAGCATCGGAGGCAAAAGCAGGTGGAACAAATATGATCGATACATTAGCACCAGTTGATTGAACCGCTTCTGATACCGTATTAAAAACAGGCCGATCGAGGTGAAGGGTACCACCTTTGCCCGGGGTAACTCCTCCCACTACATTGGTACCATATTCAATCATTTGAGTAGCATGAAAAGTTCCTTCGGTACCGGTAAAACCCTGTACTAAAATTTTGGATTGTTTATTTACTAGAATGCTCATAAATAGTATTAAAAGTTGGGCAAAAATAGGGGAAAAGGAATAAAGGTTTATGGTTTGTGGTTTGAAGTTTTATGTGCCTGGCTGCTCAATTACTATCTGGCTTCGTTGCGTCGCACACTTGTACTGTTGTAAGTCTATTCGGCAAAGCCTTTCCTGGCTGTAACCTTATTTGTTATTAAATTTTTCTCTTCAACGAAACCACCAGGAAAAGATTCTTTAGTATTAGTTAAAAAACTAACCGCAGGAGGCGCAGAGAACGCTGAGGTTTTTTTTATTATCTCTTTAATCTCTTTTCTCTTTGGTCTCCTTGCTTCGTAGTTGGCTCACCGAGGAACGCA
>JBJXDV010000261.1:0-28164 GCA_046153465.1 Chitinophagaceae bacterium | reverse complement strand
AAAATCATTTTCTTTTTTGGATCTACTCTTAACAAAAAGAATTTTAAGGCACCTAAACCAATGGTATGATAAAGAGCTTTAAGTTCCTCATTTGTAAAATCTTTTACTTTTCCTAATTCCTGGGTATGCTTTGCAGAAATACTCTCCATTTCATCTACAATATCATCGGCGTCTACCACATTGCCTTCCCTTGTTTTCATTCTTCCGGAAGGTAATTCTACCATGCCATAACTCAAATGAAAAATTCCTTCTGCACCAGGAAGTCCAAGCTTCTGACAAATCAATTTCAATACTTTAAAATGATAGTTTTGTTCATCACCAACTACATATACACTAAGACTACTATTAAATTCCTTTTGTTTTAATTCAGCCAAACCTATGTCTTGCGTCATATACACGGCCGTTCCATCACGGCGACGAACAATTTTTCGATCAAGGCCATCTGCTGTGAGATCTATCCAAACACTTCCATCTTCTTCCTGTTCAAACACTCCTTTTTTCAATCCTTTTTCTACCATTTCTTTGCCTAGTAAATACGTATTGCTTTCGTAATATGTTTTATCAAAATCGCTGCCAATTCTGTTATACGTTTTTGCAAAGCCATCATAAACCCAACTATTCATTTTTTTCCATAAATCTATCACGACTGGTTTGCCGGCTTCCCAGTCAATAAGCATTTGTTGTGCGGCTTTCATGATTGGTGCTTCTTTTTCAGCTTCGTCTTTTGATATTCCGCTCTCAACAAGTTGATCAATTTGCTTTTTTAATTCATAACCAAACTGAACATAATAATCACCAACCAAATGATCGCCTTTTATACCAGTACTATCGGGTGTAGCACCATTCGCAAAAAGTTGCCAGGCGATCATGCTTTTACAAATATGGATACCCCGGTCATTAGCAATACAGGTTTTTATTACATCGTATCCATTTTGTTTGAAAATAGCAGCGATGCTCCAACCTAAAAAATTATTTCGAAGATGACCAAGGTGAAGCGGTTTATTTGTATTGGGTGATGAATATTCAACCATTACTCTTTTATTCAGGGGATCTTTCTTTCCAAAATTATTGTTCGTGTAATTTTCGGTTAAAAAATTCATCCAATAATCATCTTGTATCGTAAGATTTAGAAATCCTTTTATTACATTGTATGAAACAAAAATATTCTTATTGGCTGATAGCAATTCTTCTCCAAGTTCTTTTCCTATTTGTTCAGGCGATTTTTTCAGATTTTTTACAAACGAAAATAACACTACTGTATAATCGCCGTCAAAATCTGGTTTAGTTTCCGTTATCAGTATTGCGGGTGCCGCGATTTCTAAAGTATATAATTTCGATAAAGCCTTACTTACCGCCGGTTGTAAAATTGTTACAATTCCCATATCTCTTTTAAATTGGAAGGCAAAAATACTGTAATGAAACGAGAGGAGTTAAAATCAAAAAGCTGCTCATTTTAAGAACAGCTTTCTGTACAGTTTGGCTCAGGAGTTAAATAGAATTTGAATATCCATATATTTTCCGGACTTGCAAGAACCTTATTTTTTTCTTGACGAAAGTCAACCATTAAAACGTCTGTAAAGATTTTGTGAAGCTGTTATTAAGGATGTAACAATCGTTTGAGTGAAAAACTAAGGGAGCTATACAAAACTTAATTCAGTTATATTCGCAACGATTTTTTTATAGATGAAAGGAAATACGATTATAGCAATCATAGATTTTTTTTATCCGCCGTTTAAAAGGCTAATGCCTATACAAACATTTCGGTATGCTGCGTGTGGGGGAGGAAATACCCTGCTTGGGTTAATCGTTTATTCTGTAAGTTATAAGTATATTTTGAAAGAGCAGGACCTTGACCTTGGTTTTTATGCCTTCAAATCTCATATTGCAGCATTGTTTTTTTCATTCAGCGTTAATTTCCCCCTTGGCTTTATACTGATGAAATTTGTTGTATTCAACGAATCTAACATAAGAGGGCGCATACAACTCTTTCGTTATTTTATTTTCTTTGTGTTTTGCCTTTTCCTGAATTATGTTTTGCTAAAATTATTTGTAGAAATCTTTAAGTTACCTGCCATCTTTGCACAAGTGATTACAACCGCAATTGTGGTTTGTGTTAGCTATATCACTCAAAAGCACTTTACATTTAAGGTTGAACGGAAAGAAGAGAATTTTCCTTTTTGATTTAAACTAAAATCTTTCGCTGTTCTCCGGTAATTCTGTTACAACTGGCTTTTTGTTCTAACAAAAAACTATTCATGTTTTTCTATTTTGTAATTTGGATACACTAAAACAAACTGACATGAGAAAATTTTTGTTGATTTTTTGTACTTTTCTTTTAAGCTTAAAAGCTTTTCCTCAACAAAAAAAAGCATTGGTAGGAGGTACACTTATTGATGGATATGGGGGTGATCCTATAAAGAACTCCGTTATTATTATTCAGGGAGAAAAAATAATAAAAATTGGCCAGGTTGGGTCTATCGAAATACCAAAAGATGCTGAAATTATTTCAACAGAGGGAATGAGTGTATTGCCAGGATTATGGGATATGCATGTTCATTTGATGATTAATGGCCATTCAGATTATACTTATTGGGATAAAAAATATCCTCCTCTTTTTCGTTCAGTTATTATGCCTTCTTCGGCAAAACAATTATTAATGGCAGGCATTACAAGTGCCCGCGATTTAGGAGGCCCGTTAGAGGATATGATTTATGTAAGAGATGCAATTAATCAGGGAAAGTTAGAAGGCCCAACCCTGTATGTGAGTGGTCCTTTCATCCAACATGAGCCTTATCCCGGAACAGAGCAATTCCGTTGGGGCATTAAAGGAGTGGCTGATGCGCGGGCTAAAATACAGAAACTGGCTAAGGCAGGTGTAGATTGTATTAAACTTATCGATCAGGACCTAATGGAAATGGATGAAGTAATGGCAATTGTTGATGAGGCACATAAAAATAAATTAAAAGTAGTGGCGCATGCGCATAGGCCGGAAGAAATCAGGATAGGTTTAAAAGCAGGAGCCGATTGTTTTGAACATACCGGTCTCGCCACAGCGCCAGAGTATCCTGATGATATAATGAATATGATTAAAGAACGTACAGCCAATTCAACGAATAAATTATTCTGGTGTCCTACGGTGCAAGGTTTATGGAATTATGATTATGTACGAAGTAACCAGGAACACCTGGATGATCCTTCCTGGAAAGTTGGATTACCGGATAGCATCATTCTCGATATCCGCAAATCAATTTTAAAGCCGTCCGAACTTTCGTATACACAACTGACAGCTTACAGAAAGCCAACCCTGAAAAAGAAATTTCTTCAATTAAAAGAGTCGGGTTTGATCCTGTTAATTGGTACCGATTCAGGTATTCCTATGACTTTTCACAGCCAAAGTACGTGGAACGAATTGGACGTATGGGTTCGTGAAATGGGCGTTGATCCGATGCTTGCTATTCGGGCAGCTACTTATTGGCCCGCCGTTTACCAAGGGGTAGATGACAAATTTGGAACTGTTAGTGAAGGTAAATATGCAGATATAATAGCTGTCAAAGGTGACGTGTTACGCTATATTAATCTGCTACAAAAGGTAGATATGGTTGTAAAAAAAGGGAAAAGAGTGAAATAAGTTCCTTTATTTGAAAAATGACTGTCAATTTTTCATCAAATTGTGAGGCGGCATAAGTATTGATAAACATACTCTGAACATTAAATTCAACAAAATCATGGGAAAAATAATTGGAATTGATTTGGGTACAACTAACAGTTGTGTATCTGTAATGGAGGGAAATGAGCCAGTAGTAATTGCCAATGATGAAGGCCGCCGTACTACTCCATCCGTTGTTGCGTTTTTGAAAAATGGCGAACGTAAAGTAGGAGATCCTGCAAAGCGTCAGGCTATCACGAATCCGCAAAATACGATTACTAGTGTGAAGAGGTTTATGGGTCGTCGGTTTGATGAAGTAACAAACGAATTGAGTCATTGGAGTTATAAAGCTACAAAAGGTGATAATAATACAGTTCGCATTGATATCGATGGAAGGTTATATACTCCTCAGGAGATCAGTGCTATGATTCTTCAAAAAATGAAGAAAACTGCAGAAGATTATCTTGGTCATGAAGTAAGCGAAGCAGTAATAACTGTTCCAGCATATTTTAATGATGCTCAGCGTCAGGCAACAAAAGAAGCTGGCGAAATTGCAGGATTGAATGTTCGCCGAATCGTAAACGAGCCAACTGCTGCCGCATTGGCGTATGGTTTAGATAAAGGTAAACATGAACAGAAGATAGCCGTGTTTGATTTGGGTGGCGGTACTTTTGATATATCTATCCTCGAATTAGGAGATGGTGTGTTTGAGGTAAAAAGCACCAATGGAGATACTCACCTTGGAGGAGATGATTTTGACAAAGTGATTATGGATTGGATGGCTGAAGAATTTAAGAAGGAAGAGAATACAGATCTACGTAAAGATCCAATGGCCTTACAGCGATTGAAAGAAGCTGCTGAAAAAGCAAAGATTGAATTAAGCACCGCTTCTGAAATTGAAATCAATCTGCCTTATATTACTGCAATTGATGGAGTACCGAAACACCTGGTTAAAAAATTGACAAGAGCGAAGTTTGAACAAATAGCGGATAGCTTATTCGAACGTTGCTTACGCCCATGTGAACAAGCGTTTAAGGATGCTGGTTTAACTACTTCTCAAATTAATGAAGTTATTTTGGTGGGAGGTAGTACACGTATTCCGAAAGTGCAGGAAATTGTTGAGAAATTTTTTGGTAAAAAACCAAATCGTAGTGTAAACCCGGATGAGGTGGTTGCTTTAGGGGCAGCTATTCAGGGAGCAGTACTAACCGGTGAAGTAAAAGATGTATTGTTGCTCGATGTTACGCCGCTTTCATTGGGTATTGAAACGATGGGTGGTGTAATGACCAGATTGATTGATAGCAATACAACCATTCCAACTAAAAAGTCTGAAATTTTTTCGACGGCAAGCGATAATCAGCCTGGAGTAGAAATACATGTTTTACAAGGGGAGCGCCCAATGTCTTCTCAAAATAAAAGTCTTGGTAAATTTAACCTTGCAGATATTCCACCGGCACAAAGAGGTGTTCCTCAAATTGAAGTTATCTTTGATATTGATGCAAACGGAATTTTGCATGTAACGGCAAAGGATAAGGGAACTGGAAAGGAACAAAAAATTCGAATTGAAGCCGGCAGTGGTTTAAACAAGGACGAAGTCGAAAAAATGAAAGCCGACGCAAGGGCAAACGAAGCTGAAGATAAATTGGCCCGCGAAAAAGTAGATAAAATAAACCAGGCGGATAGCCTCGTTTTTCAAACAGAAAAACAATTAAAAGAATACGGCGATAAGATACCTGCTGATAAAAAGGAACCTATTGAAACGGCTCTTGCAAAATTAAAAGAAGCTCATAAAACACAGGATATTGCCGTAATTGATGTAGCGGTGGCCGAATTAAATAATGCATGGACGGTTGCCAGTGAAGAAATGTATAAAGCAACACAGGCAGGGGCGCAGCAACCAGGTGCTGACGGTAGTAGTGGACAGCAAACGGGTAGTAAAAGCGATAATGTTGAGGATGCCCAGTTTGAGGAAGTGAAATAATTCATTTAGAAATAATGTTATTAAGGTACCGGAATCTTTTCTGTAGGTTCCGGTTTATTTTTGTATCCGGGCATAACACAGGATTCTAAACTTACTGATTTGTTGGTAGGGTAAACATTCGGTTGAATTTGTATTGTTGTGCTATTATTAATGATCTCCAAGACGATTGCTATTTCCCTACGATGATTTACATTCGGCCATGCATTTACTCAACGTAAATAATATCAGTAAAAAAGAAGCAGGCAATTATGCCGTGAATAAACTTAGTTTTAGCCAGAATTATTTACAACGTTTAGCAATATCCGGAGAAACGGGATCTGGCAAAACTACCCTGCTTAAAATGATAGCAGGATGGATACAACCCGACGAAGGAACGATTCATCTTTATAACGATCCTGTGTTAGGACCGGAGGAAAAATTAATGGCCGGTAGAAAAGAAATTGCCTATCTCTCTCAGCATTTTGAATTGAGAAATAATTACTGGGTACATGAAATTCTGGAGTATGCAAACGAATTATCCAGGAAGGAAGCTGAGAACCTGTACAGAGTTTGCCGGGTTGACCATTTATTAAAAAGAAGAACCGATCAACTCTCTGGCGGAGAAAAACAACGTATTGCACTCGTAAGATTGCTATCCTCCTCGCCACAATTATTACTTTTAGATGAACCATTTTCGAATCTCGACAGAAAACACAAACAGATTATAAAATCTGTACTCAGGGATATAACCGATAATCTTAAAATTTCATGTATACTCGTTTCACATGATGCACAGGATGTTTTATCGTGGGCAGAACATATACTCATTATGAAAGACGGAAAAATTATTCAGCAAGGCTCGCCAGCAGAAGTATATCAGAAACCAGTAAATAGTTATTGTGCAGAACTTTTCGGAGAGTATAATCTCATCGATCCCTCAACCTCACCCTTACTTGCCGCAACGATTTTTCCTAAAGGACAAACTAAAAAATTTTTGATAAGACCAGAAAATATTAAATTAAATATTGAATCTAAAAATTGCATCAAAGGAATCGTACAAAATTGCAGTTTCTTCGGAAATTATTATTTGATTGACGTATTAATCGAACAAATTAATATTAAAGTTGAGCAATCTTTTCCAATACAAATAGGGGATGAAGTTTCTTTGTCTTTTAGTAAGCACTCTTTAAGTTTTGTGTAATTTGCCTTATGTCATACGCCGGGTATTCACATGCAAAAATAGACTTGCGACTAACCGTATTTGGATACTAATGGTGGTTTTGTATAGTTCGTTTAATTATTCAATTGTCAATTACTGAATTCAAGTATATGAGTAAAATAGAATATTGGCTCAATGGCCCCATAGAAAATATTCCGCCCTTATTACAACCAGTTGCTCACGCTTTATTACAATCGAGAGATGAAATAAAGGAAGCACTTAATGGCTTTTCCGAAAATCTGATTTGGCAAAAGCCAGGCGGTTCGGCATCTGTTGCTTTTCATGTACAACATATTCCCGGAGTCATTGATCGGTTGTTTACTTACGCGAAAGGCGAAGAACTCAGTCAGCATCAATTGGAATATTTGTCGATGGAAGGAAAAGAACAGGAGAACATTAAAATGGAGACGCTAATAAGCCAATTAGATGTACAAGTCGATAAGGCAATTGAGCAACTACGTTATATAAGTGAAAATTCATTGCTCGAACATAGAGGTGTTGGTCGCAAAAAAATCCCTTCCAATGTAATTGGTTTGTTATTTCATGCCGCTGAACACGTGCAAAGACATAGCGGACAATTATTGGTAACGGCAAAGGTGCTTTCCAGGTAAAAATTAGATTTTTTTATGAACCCGCAATCTTTTTATATACGTTAATTTTTTACAATCTTAAATTCAACTCTTCTGTTCAGTTGCCTGTTTTCATCTGTGTCGTTGTCGGCAACAGGCTTACTTTCTCCGTAACCGATTGCTGTAATTCTACTTGACGCTATACCTTTTGATAAGATATATTCCATTACTGATTTTGCCCTGGTATCACTAAGTTTCAAATTATATTCATCTGATCCTTTGTTATCGGTGTGGGCACTCATTTCAATTTCGATGGATGGATTTTCAATAAGAAGTTTAACAACACGGTCTAATTCTACAAAGGATTCATCCCGTAGGCCGGCTTTATTAAAATCAAAGAACACATTATTTAATCGAACAACGGAACCAATTTCAATCGGTACAAGGTATAAGTCTTTATGAATTTCCTTATATCCGGCTTTTACCAACGAATCAAGATTCAGGTTTTCGGATACAGCAAAGAATTTATCTGCTACTGCTCTTATTAAATAATTTTTATCGTAGGGTAATACTATTTTAAATGATCCATCGATTGTACTTGAAATGGCGTTGCCTGCTTCCAATCCATCGGGAAGTGTTTCATATATTAAGGAAGCGCTGACAGGCTCTTTTGTTTTTTGATTGTAAATATTACCACTAACCATTAATACAGGATTTGGTTTTTCTCTTTCTAATAATTTAACCCTTACTATATCACTTTCACCATAGGTATTCAAACTTGTAGTGAGGTAGGCATATTCTCCACCCGCATCCAATGTAAAAAAAGCATCCCAGTTTTCGGTATTGATGGGTGCACCAAGATTAACCGGGTCACTCCACTTTTGCCATGTTTTATCTAAGCGCTTCGTCATCCAAATATCATTATCACCTAATCCGCCTTTTCGGTTACTGCTAAAATATAGTGTTACTCCATCTGCTGCAACATAAGGAGTCATTTCATCGCTTTCCGGGAAGTTTATATTTTTTCCTAAACTTTTTGGTTCAGTAAAAGTTCCATCTGCTATTAGAAAGCAAACGAACAAATCATTATTTTCTCCGCCTTTTTCGGGAGTCATATACAACAGTAATGTTTTACCATCATGTGCCATGCTTGCACCAGATTGCCGGCCGCGATCAAATTTTTCATAATTCCGTATCATTAATGCATTTGGCTCGCTCCATTTTCCATTACTCTTTAAATAACTCATACTAACGCCTTTTCCATGAAAGGCACCTTCTACAAATGCCCCACGTAGTAGAATTCTATTATTATCGGGCGATATCCAATACACGGCATTGTAATGAGAAGTGTTTAATGGATAGGACAAGTGACGAGCCTCTGCCCATTTACCGCTGGTATCTCTTCTTGAATACCATATATCTTGCGAATTAGGCACCGAATTATATTTTGTATTTACGGGATGATTTTCGCAGATAAAGAATAAAGTATTTCCATCTGCAGAAATAGTGGGTCTTAATTCAGCTAAGTCTGAATTGATATTGATTCCCAGGTTTTCTATTTTTAAAATTGTACTTGCAGTAATAATGTTATCCTTCTGTGGCTTTAGTGCAAGTGAATCGTTAGAAGGTTGAGCAAGTGCATATTGCATGCTTATGCTTAAAAAAAGGGTAGAAAAAAGGGTTTTCACAATAAAGGGTTTGCTGTCAAAATAGTAAAAAAGGTCCGTAACTCATAATTTCAAACTACATTTTAATGACAACCGTATTCGGATCCAGATAACTGTATGTATGGTGTTATTGGATTTTCAACCTCCAAAAAAAAAGAACAACATATTATTAAGCGCCCGTCTCACCCAAAACTGATTTTTATTATCCGTACGGAAAAGGTCAATTCGTTTTTTACAATGTTTATTTAGCTACTATAATCTATGTAGAAAAGCCGGGGTCTTTATATCATTGATGGATGCTCACAAGTAAATGTTTTTTACGGCCAGCCAAATTCGAACGATGCTGAATAAGAACGTAAAATGAATTTGTTAAAAATGAATAATGTTTTGTTGAAACAATAATTACTTCATTTCAAGAACATTGTTTGAAGGATCTGCATCAACATAAATTCTGCCATCCAATTTAATAGACCGGGGTTTCTTTTTGCTGGCAATATTGATAGTACTTTGCAGTTGATTATTTTGCCATATAAGGGGAGATTGATGAAATGTTTCAGTGCTGCCTTCTGAAAAGGTTACGACTATATCAACGGGTGATACAAAACCACCAATGTTTTGAATTGAAACAGAAAAGCCCTTTGTGTTTTTAACTACGTTGGTGACAGCTAAATCAATATAACCGTTTGTAAAAAACCAATTATTCCAGAACCAATTCAGATTTTTACCTGATACGTTATTGAACGTATTAAAAAAATCCCAGGGTAAAGGATGTTTTCCATTCCAACGGGCGATATACTCATGCAAACATTTCTTAAACAGCTCGTCTCCTAAAATTTCTTTCGCGGCTAGGTATCCTAGTGAAGCTTTTCCATACATATTATTTCCAAATCCACCTCCACTCAACGCATCAGCTGGTGTAATAATCGGAATATCCTGATCGGCTGAAGGGTCTTCAATCCATCTATACACTCTGAATTGCCGGTAAAATTCTTCTGCCGTTTCTGTGCCAAGGTGTTCTTTAGCTAGCAGCAGTTCAAAGGTTGTGGCCCAGCCCTCATCCATAAATCCATACCTTGTTTCATTAATTCCCATATAGAAAGGCATATAGGTATGCGCAATTTCGTGTTCGGCAACAAACCGTGAAAAAACAGTGTCTTCATAGGTTTCATCATTTGCCATCATCGGGTACTCCATACCGGCATAACCCTGAAAAATCGTTGTCTTTTCATAAGGGTAGGGTATACCGGGCCATTTAAACGATAGTAACTGTAGCCCTTGCTTTGCATAACTTACCATTTCACGATAATCTTTAGCAGTATCGTTGTAGGCTGCCTGAACACTTCCTCTTCTTTTTGTGTTGCTATCAACTACAACACTGCCGGCGTCCCAAACAAAATGATCGCTGATTCCGAAAGCCATATCAGGGATATTGTTTGCAATAAATTTCCAGGTATTTATTTCATTTTGTAAGGTTACTTTTTTGGCCATCAGCTCTTGAATGGTTGCTATATGAATCGTATTATTTGACTGTAAAGATTCCTGAAAACGATTGGCGATAGCAGGCTGTAACATCTTTTCAGGTTGAAGAAGGGTTCCTGTGCCCCATACAATATAATTTTTCGGCACATTTAACGTAACGGCATAATCGTTGAAGTCGCTATAAAATTCATGATCTTCCATAAAGGGCATAATATCCCAGCCATTATAATCGTCATAAACTGCCACCCTTGGATAAAAATATGCAAGAAAATAGGTAGTGGAGTCAATCATTCCTTCTCGGTTACTCTGTAACGATACCTCGTATTGCCATTCAAAATTTAATTGTACCGAATCTTTGGGAAGTAGCTTTTTTGGCAATCTGAATGATTGAACAGTAAAGTTGTAAGGATTTTTTGGCCAGGGAAGTGATTTTCCATTAATGCCAAATTTTGTTATTTCTATTCCTTCTGTCAGATATTCAGGCAGGGCTCCTCCATTGCGGGGAGCACCCGGTTTATGAATATTTAAAAAAAGTTTTATTACAGGGTTTGTAAGTGTATCGGGGCTATTATTTATATAGGTAATAATTTCCGTGCCTTTAATAATTCGGTTAGGGGGCAGGGCTGTGATGTTTATTGTATATCTCGCATAGTTCTGCCAATAGTTTTTTCCCGGTTTCCCGTCCGGCGACCTCGTACCCTTTTTGAATGCTGCTTTCACATCCCTGGGCATATATAATAAAGGTTGACCTAACGAACACAATGGAAGGATCGCAATAAACAAAAGAAAGAGTACTATTGATCGCATTTTTTTTGAGCAATTTAAATACAATGCTTGTATCTATTGTGTATTATTTGATGATTGGCTAAAGCGTATTGCTGCAGGCTAATATATTGGATGATTATCGTGGGGGGGCGATTAAACGTGATCCTTTCTTAAACTTGCTTATTTTTGACTTTATGGAACCGAATAAAATGAATTTGGATGATATTTTGGCCAATGTTAAAGTTGAAGCACTTAATCCAATGCAGCTTGCATCAATGAATGCCTATGCGGCCAATGATATCATCATGCTTTTGGCAGATACGGGTACTGGAAAAACCCTTGCATTCTTGCTTCCGCTCATTCAAATGCTGGACCCTAAAAAAAATAAAACACAGGCAATGATTATTGTGCCTTCAAGGGAACTTGCAATTCAGATTGAACTTGTTTTTAAGAGTATGGGTACAAAAAATAAAGTAACCTGTTGCTATGGCGGACATAAACGCGAAACAGAAGAAAACAATTTGATACAGGCGCCCAGTTTAATTATTGGTACACCAGGTAGAATTGCCGATCATATTCGCCGGGGAAATATAACTACGGATACTATTGAAGCGTTGGTGTTGGATGAATTTGATAAATCATTAGAACTTGGTTTTAACGAAGAAATGTCTTTTATTATTGGATCGCTAAAATCGTTGAAGAAAAGAATGCTTACGTCTGCAACTGAAGGGATAGCTATTCCTGCATTTATTGGTGCAGACGATCCATTTAAAATTGATTTTCTTTCCGATTCTATTGTACCAAAGAGTAAGCTGGAGATAAAGGTACTTCACAGCGATGGGAAAGATAAATTAGAAACACTTTTTCGTTTAATTTGTATGTTGCGAAACCGATCCACCATTGTTTTTTGTAACCATCGTGAAAGTGTGGAAAGAACGAGTCGTTTATTGAATGAAAAAGATATTGTAAATGTTTTTTATCATGGTGCCATGGAACAGCAGGAGCGGGATGCAGCACTTTGTAAATTTAGAAATGGAACCTCAAATGTATTAGTAACTACGGATCTTGCAGCCAGGGGCCTCGACATTGCACATATCCGTTATATTGTGCATTATCATATGCCTGCTACCGAAGATATTTTTATTCATAGAAATGGCAGAACTGCTCGAATGGATGCGAGTGGAACGGCAATACTTATACTATCTCCAGACGAAAAACTCCCACCTTATATACTAAACGGGGTGGAGGCTATTGAGTTGCCCGATTCTATTGAATTGCCTGAAAAGCCTAAATGGACAACTTTATTTATTGCTGCCGGTAAAAAAGATAAGGTTAATAAAATTGATATTGTAGGTTTTTTATCAAATAAAGGGGAATTAAAAAAAGATGATATTGGATTAATCGACGTCAAGGATTTTTTCTCGTTTGTTGCTGTAAAGAAAAGTAAAGTGAGTCATACCCTTCAGGTGATCAAAGATCAAAAAATAAAAAACAAAAAAGTAAAAATGGTTGTTGCAAAATAACCATTTCCCAAACACTTAATATATTAATGAAAACTGCGTCTATTCATGAACTTAAGCAGGAGCTTTTGGTAATTAAACCAGTAGAATTGCTGAATCTTTGCCTTCGGTTAAGTAAATTCAAGAAAGAGAATAAGGAGTTATTAACTTATTTATTATTTGAAGCGAATAATGAGAATGGATATGTAGCGGGTGTTAAACAGGAAATTGATGAGTTGTTCTCCACCATCAACCTTTCGCAATTGTATTTCGCTAAAAAAAGCCTTAGAAAAATTGCACGAATAATAAATAAATATTGCAGGTATAGCGGCATCAATGAAACAGAAATTGAACTGAGAATCTATTTTTGCGAATTGATAAAAGATTCGGGAATACCGATTTCGAAAAATCCGGTGATTAAGAATTTGTATGATTCGCAGGTTAAAAAGATATGTTCTATTGTAGAAACTCTTCATGAAGATTTGCAGTATGAGTTTATTAAAGCAGTGGAATTATTGAGATAAAAAGAAATTTTTGGGTTTCGAACTTAGGGAGGTTGCGAACCTGGGGGAGTTCGCTACCGGCGATTTTAACCTCAGTCTCTCTTAGGATTCTTAAACCATCATCTTCAGTATATTATAAATTAGAAGGTTGTGTGTAGATGTTTTAAAGCTTCTAACTGTGACAGGTTTCGAACTTAGGGGAGTTGCGAACCTGGGGGAGTTCGCTACCGTTCATTTATCAAAAATCAAATGAAGAATGGTTTTCAAAACATTTTCTTATTTATTTCTTTGTATTCAATTATTTGTTATGAAGCATTTCTTTTTCAATAAACATTACTCACTTTTATTCTTTTGTTTTTTTTTGTTAGTCATTCTCATAGTCAAACTAATTACAGGTATTCTGTAGACTTAACAAAGGTTGAAGATGACAAACTAAGGATTGAATTGTTATGCCATAAAATTGAATCGCAAACGATATTGTTTTACTTTCCTAAAATCGTTCCGGGTACCTATATAAATAGCAATTTCGGTAAATATATCCACGATTTTAAAGCAACAGATATAGCTGGAAATGTTTTGCCCTTGAAAAAATTAGAAGATAATACCTGGGAAATAATGAATTCGCATCTTCTTTACCGTATCAATTATTTGGTAGAAGATACATGGGATTCGGAAATTACGAATACGGTTTATCCAATGGCTGGTACAAACTTTGAAGCTGATAAAAATTTTGTGATTAATACCTGCGGTCTGTTTGGCTATTTTCAAGGATTTAGTAAAACAACATTTGAAGTATCATTTATAAAGCCCATTGATTTTTACGCGGCTACAGGGTTGAAGCCTTTTTCCACGTCGGCTACAAAAGACGTTTTCACATGTGCATCTGTGGTTGAATTATACGATTCTCCTATTATGCTTTCATTGCCCGATACAGCTACGTTAAAAGTTGGAAATACCGAAGTACTGATTGCTGCCTATTCTCCAAATAAGTTAGTGAGTTCTTCATTTATTGCTACTCATTTTGAGAAACTTTTACGGGTTACTAAAAACTACCTTTGAGGAAAACTTCCGGTGGATAAATGTGCCTTTATCTTCTATTTTAATGGTGAACAACGAAAATTTATTGATCGAGGGGCGTGGGAACATTCCTATTCATCATTTTATAGCCTGGAAGAAGAGCCCCAGGAATCAGCCATCAACAATTGGATGGATATTGCAGTGCACGAATTTTTTCATATTGTAACTCCACTTACTATTGCTTCGAAGGAAGTAAAGGAATTTAATTTTAATGAAACCAATCTTTCTAGATACTTATGGCTATACGAAGGAAGTACCGAATGTTATGCTCATCACATGCAGGTAAGAACTGGAATTAAATCAAGCGAACAGTTTATTGAAACCCTGGCAGAGAAAATAAATTATTTGCGTTCTTATTTTAATGACTCTTTATCTTTTACGGAGTTGAGCAAAGAAAGTGCGGGTAAATGGAAGGATCAATATGGTAATGTATACCTCAAAGGAGCATTAATTTCGGCTGGTCTTGATTTGTACTTACTCAAATTAGCAGATGGTCGATACGCTTTTCGAAATCTAACGCATGATTTGGGAGTGAGATTTGGAAAGGATCATTACTTTAAGGACGATGCTCTTTTTGGATGAGATAGAGCAACTTAACTACCCGGAAATAAAAGAATTTCTTATAAAACACGTCGATGGATCGTTGCCGATTCCTTATGAGAAATATTTTGAAATGGCTGGTGTTGCCTATATATGCCCAGAAAAATCAAAAAAAATTTCTACATTCGGAGAGATTAATATTTCCGGCGATTCTGGTGGTAAGTTGATCGTTGGTACAGCTACTATGAATGAGTTTGGAAAAAAAATGTGGTACAAAGACCCTGATGAAATTACTAGTATTAACGGCGTACCCGCAACGCTCGAAAATATAGGAGAATTGATAAATTCATTCTATCGAAATGTAAAAGATGGTGACTCATTAACAGTAGTAGCAAAGCGAAAATTTTAAAAAAAGAAAGTTAAATTGCTTAACTTATCAGCTCTTGCAACGCAGGTTGATAAAGTTGAATTGCATAGTTTAGAATTGATGGATTATCCAACAAAAGGTCAACTTAATATTCGTGAATCCTGGCTTGGCAGTTCGGCAGAGAAGAGGTCTTTACCCATTTAATAATTTTTTCGATATGAGCAAGATACTATGCGGTTTGCTTCTTTGGTTTCTGTTAAAAGGAGAATTTCCGAATACATTCGCCAAAGTTGATGCTATCCCTATGTTCGTTGATTCCTTCCCCTCCCTATTAAAAGGAAATTTTATGGATGACTACGGTATTCGTTACACAACTACGGATTCTTTATGGATACAACACCCAGGCATTCGATACCATATTCTTAAATACAATAGGAAAGAGAATTATATTATTGCTAAAAATGATGAAACCAATTCATCAAATCCTTCGTTGTACACTCGTATTGATTATATGCTATTCGCGAACATGAAACCCTATGAATGGGGTTTTTGTTTGAGTGTCTACAATGCAACAACAGATTCTGCCGCACAGTATACTTATCAAGCAGATAGAGCAAATCCCCGAAAAGGATGTAACGGCTTTCCTTTTTCGAGGATGAAAAAGATAAATTAATCAATAACTAATCTTTTTTAAATTAGACTACTGATGTATTGTTCAAAACTTATTTTATCTATTTTAATACTTCCTTCAATTAATCTTGTAAATGCCCAGTCATTTCAACCAAAAGGGAAATTATTTATTATCGGTGGGGGAGATCGTACCCCGGCTTTAATGCGATCGCTAATGAATACGGCCTCGATGAAAGAAAATGATTATGTGGTGGTGTTACCGATGTCAAGTGAAGATCACGATACTTCTTTTACTTATATTAAAAACGATCTTGAATTGGCTTGTACGAACACCATTGTAAATTTTAATTTCACTAAAGACTTAACAGAAAAAAAAACCTGGCTCGATTCGTTGGAGAAAGCAAAGCTGATATTTATTACCGGGGGTGACCAGGATCGTTTCATGAAAATTGTATTGAATACACCAGTATACAAATCGATTCATCGGGCTTATAAAAATGGAGCTACCATTGCCGGTACCAGCGCCGGGGCAGCAGTAATGAGCAAGTATATGATTACAGGAAACGAATTGACAGATACTACGTATCGTTCAACCTTTCGAAAAATAGTGGATAAAAATATTGAAATTAAAGTAGGATTGGGGTTATTGCCAAACGCCGTTATTGATCAACATTTTTTAGTTCGCAGCCGATATAATCGGTTAATATCTGCACTTGCAAAATTTCCTTCCCTATCCTGTATAGGTATCGATGAAGAAACTGCCATTGTAGTGAATGGAAATAAAATACGGGTAGTTGGAAATAGCCAGGTTATTCGAATGCGGAAGCCGATAAATATAACGATTACCGCAGGTGGTTTGATAAAACTAGTTGATATGGAATTTACTATGTTTACGGAAGGGGATATTTTCTTTCTTGACAAATAAAATTATTGATTAATGAATAAAGTAATTAAGATAATTAACAATGAAGTGTTGTCTGCCAACTGGTATACGTTAAGAAAAATTACCTACGAATTTCAGAAGAAAGATGGGAGTTGGCAAACGCACTCCCGGGAGGCCTACGATCGGGGGAATGGAGCAACTATTCTTCTTTATAATAAAGAACAAAAGACAATTATTCTTACCAGGCAATTTCGATTACCTACGTTCATAAATGGAAATACCAGCGGTATGTTAATTGAAACCTGCGCAGGATTATTGGATAAAGATAATCCCGAAGATTGCATTAAACGGGAAACAGAAGAAGAAACAGGTTACAAAATAGAGCAGGTGCAAAAAGTGTTTGAGGCCTATATGTCGCCAGGCTCGGTTACGGAAATTCTTTATTTTTTTGTGGCTGCTTATTCAAAAGCGATGAAAGTAAGTGACGGTGGTGGTATTGAACATGAACAGGAAGATATTGAAGTAATAGAGATATCTTTTAATAGTGCATTGGAAATGGTTGAAACCGGCGAAATAAAAGATGCCAAAACCATTATGTTGCTACAATATGTTGCATTGAAACAGTTAATTTAATAATCCTCGCAATATTGAATTTCAAATTGCAAAGGAATAATGGATTGAATCGGGGTAACGATCTTGTATAGATAGTTTTGAACCTCAGATTAGGTCAATTGAACTAATTAAACTACCTTCACCATTCTTAATGTTATTGCTCTCTCCCGTTTGTGTAGTTTTTTTCTCCTCAAATTTTGTGACGGCTTAACGTAGGGCGGATATCGTATCAACCAAGTTGATAGCCTTATCACATTATTCACTAAATAATTTAAACGTGTCATTTAATCAATTACAGCTCATAGAGCCTGTACTAAAGGCGTTGAGCGAAGAAGGGTATACTCAACCTACTCCTATACAGGAAAAATCAATCCCAATTATTTTACAAAAAAGAGACCTTTTAGGATGTGCTCAAACCGGAACTGGTAAAACAGCTGCTTTTACAATTCCTATTTTGCAACTTATGGAACAGCAGCCGATGAAGGCAGGACAAAGAGGTATACGGGCATTAATACTTACGCCTACCCGTGAGCTTGCCATACAAATTGGTCAAAGCATTGAAGCATATGGTAAATACCTTAATCTTCGTCATCACGTAATATTTGGCGGTGTATCCCAGCAAAGCCAGGTGATGGCAATACGAAGAGGTATTGATATTATGGTTGCGACACCCGGCCGATTATTGGATTTAATGCAGCAACGAATTGTTTCACTTAACGATATTCAGTTTTTTGTGTTGGATGAGGCCGATCGTATGTTGGATATGGGTTTTGTTCACGATGTAAAAAGAATAATCGCAAAATTGCCCCCCAAACGACAAACACTTTTTTTCTCAGCAACGATGCCTGCAGAAATAAAAAAGCTCGCAGCCATTCTATTAACGGATCCAATAAAAGTAGAGGTAACGCCTGTTGCGTCTACGGCAGAACTTATTGAGCAATCTGTTTATTTCACAGAGAGGCAGCATAAATTGCCTTTGCTAATTCATCTTTTACAAGATAAAGGAATTGAAACGGTATTAGTATTTATGCAAATGAAGCATGCCGCAGATAAGTTGACAAAAAGCTTAAATCATGCTGGTATTCGGGCAGAAGCGATTCATGGTAATAAATCGCAGAATGCGAGGCAATCGGCGCTGGAAAATTTTAAGAACAGGCGCACACGTGTGTTGGTTGCTACAGATATTGCTGCACGTGGTATTGATATCGACGAGTTAACGCATGTAGTTAACTATGAACTACCGAATGTACCCGAAACCTATGTACATCGTATAGGCAGAACAGGTAGGGCTGGAGCCAGTGGTAAAGCCGTTTCATTTTGTGACTATGATGAAAGGCCATTATTATCGGATATTCAAAAACTAATTGGAAAAAGTATACCAGTAATTACAGAGCATGCTTTTGTGAGTGATGGAAGCAGGCGTTCAAATTTTAATAATAGCTCAAATACAAAACAATCAAACACACAGCCCGCTAAGCCAAAAAGATTTGGCAGACCCTATTCTCAAAGGGCTTAGGTTATATGGAATAAGGAGAATGATATCCAAGTCATAAAAAAACCGTTTTATTAAAAGTTATTTAATAAAACGGTTTCTTAGTAAGAATATATGTGCTTAACTATTTTCTGCGATATTCTCTGCCAGCGCTTCTGTAACAGCAGGTGTGTTATTTTTTATGGTAAGAACAAAGTCGTTATTCATTGAAAACTCAAACTGCTGTTCTTTTAGAATATGTCGGCTAAGTTCACCTTCCTGTAGCACAGCAGCCAGTTCTTTCGCGAGAGGAGAAAGATCCATACCATTACTGATCCGACCATTATTAATGTATAGCTTGCTAAAACTAAATTTTAGTTTTCTTCCGCCGGCTGCTCTTTTAAAATCTGTATGATTCATATTCAGCGTTTGATCGCCTGTAACAGAACGTTTTAAAAGAATAGCAATAACCGGAAGATATTTTTTCCATGTAAGTCCAAACATTGTTTAATTTTTTTATCGTGTAAAACAGGAAAGTATTCAGTTAAAATTATTGAGTCACTTTTTCGTCAGATAAACGTGTAAATGAAACACCGCTATAAATACGTGCTAAGTTTGGATCCTTCGTCTGCTTCCATTCATCTACATAATTACTACTTACAATACGCCAGAAATTTTTTGATTTCAATTCTTTGTAGTCAGTTCCCTGAACAAATAATCCGGTAACTGTACTTCTTTCTTTAAAATGAATATTAACTCTAATGTCTTTTCTTGCTTTATTTTCAATAAATTTTTCTATCATTTCTGTGGTCATACTTCTATATTGTTTTATAATAAACTGAATTAACTTACTGGTAACTTAAATGCTAAATCCGGGTTTTAGGAACATCAACAACCATCTTCTGCTCCAATTCTAATAATATTTCCTTCAACAATCTTTCTCAAGGTGTTCCAATCACATATACATAAATCCTAATATATTTATTATTCATATTTGGTTTGAAGGCATCCGTAAATAAAATAGAGGGATAAATCATTTGCTTACAAAAACTAAAAGACTCCTTTCTATGCGATCGAAGATAGGCTTTATTTTGGAGGTTTTATCATATTTATTTCCTCAGCGTATTCATCTGGTTTTTCGAAGAATTTGTCTTTTATATCGCTCCAGTTTTAATAGAGTAAGTTATTCCCTGATGAACATTTATTGGGGTCTTAGAAGGGTGCTGTTGTGCCCATTTAAAAAAGCGATGTGAAAAAAAATCGGCGCTGTAAGTGTTGATTCCATCTGTTCATGGAAAATATTGGCCAGTAAATATTACTTACCGAATTATTCTGTTGATGACAATATTTTTTCGAGTGAGTTACAAAACGATCCGCATTGTTTACTAATAATAATAATTATCAATTATGCAAGCATCTTTGAGAATCACTCTAATTACCTTTTTTCTTGGTTCGATACTTTCTATAAAAGCTCAAAACGAATGGCGAGGCTGGGGCGGGGCAGGTTTAACTTTATCTTTAACAAAAAAATTAGACCTGCGCCTCAACCATCTGCGTTCCTATAACCTTAATTCCCGAGTTGAAAACGGCTTTAATCAAAGTTCAATGAGCCTTAATTATGATCTTACAAAAAGAATCAGTGTATTGGGTGGATATATGTTAACTGCTTTTCCGTCGGGCTCAGAATCAACCAGCAGGGGTTATACCCGGTTAAGCTATCGAATGCCTATTGCCAAACTAATCAATTGGTCGAACGGTTTACAGGCAGAGTACCATTCGACCACTGAAACAAGATTTCGATACCGTTTTATTTATATCACACGCTTAAGTAATAAAAAAGAAATTCCTTTTATGCACCTGACCCTTTCTGCTTCCTATTGGTTGTATTATAACTTAGGAGGAAATGAAATAAGATATTTTGATAAATCCGGCGCCGTACTTACACGTCACAGTCCGGATGGTTTTCATCGTGGCAGGCTCTATTTGAATGTTGCTACCAAAGTAGTTAAGGGACTCACCTTTACTATTTATTACATGAAACAAACTGAATTTAATTTATTCAGTTCCGAATTTCGAAAAATGAATGTTGTAAATCCAACTACCGGGAAAACCAGCAGGTCATTTGACTCCTATAACGTTGCGGGACTAGGCCTGCTTTATGATATTAATCTGTATTCTTCCAAAAAAACTAAGGGACGCTCACATTCATCAACGATTAAAAATTAATTTTATGGAAAGCAGAATCAAGAGAACGTATATCTGTAAAGATGTTCATGCTCATCAAATTGATGCCAATACACCCGTTAATTATCAACCAATAGTAGGCGATGTCGCAGTATTTGAGGTGATGAAATTGGGTAAGCATAAAACAATTCAGGGAGATAATAAACGCAATATC
The DNA here is from genome assembly GCA_046153465.1 of Chitinophagaceae bacterium. Lineage (GTDB taxonomy): Bacteria > Bacteroidota > Bacteroidia > Chitinophagales > Chitinophagaceae > Endoryza. The sequence continues at coordinate 6,879 of JBJXDV010000261.1, read as the reverse complement.
ACGATCGCTACCGGTGATTTAATTATGGCTGCTTTTGGTACCCGCTATGCCACCGAACAATTTGAAGGCTATGTTCCGGAACACATAAATCAGGATCTTCATATTCTTGGAGCAGGGGGAACAGTAGGAGTTATTGCAAGTATGCATTCAAAGTTCATAGGTGTTGGTCCAACCATATTAAAATGTCGAGGCCTTGTTCGAGACCATTTTGGAAAAATAATTAATACAAAATCTATTTCTCAGAAAAAATTACCGGTATTCACTGGTGCCAATGCCGCCGCCACCCGTGTAATACTATCGGTAGGCTCTTCAATGGATAGCGGAAAAACAACTACTGCGGCGTACCTTGTACGCGGACTGAAAAATGCCGGATATCGTGTGGCTTTTATTAAGCTTACCGGTACTGTTTACACGAAGGATACAGATCTTGCCTATGATCTTGGCGCTGATGTTGTTTCTGATTTTGGAGATTTTGGCTTTCCGTCCACTTACATGTGTTCTGAAGAGGAATTGCTTAACTTGTATGAAGGAACTTTAATGAATGTAATGCTTGCAAATCCCGATTACGTAATTATGGAAATTGCTGATGGATTGTATGAACGGGAAACGAAAATGCTGCTGAACTGCCGCAGTTTTACAAATACCGTTGAGGCAATATTGTTTTCGGCAGGAGATAGCCTGGCAGCAATAAGTGGAGTGGAAACATTACAGCGTTGGGGTCTTTTTCCGATAGGCATTTCTGGTTTACTCACAACTAGCCCCTTATTGATCCGTGAGGTTGAAGAGAATACCTATGTTCCGGTTTATACAATTGAACAATTAGGAAATGGAGCAGTTGCCCGAAGCTTAATATCAGCAGAAATAATTCATGCGACGAATTAATGCAAACAGAAACAACATCAAATAAATCCGAAGCTTTTTCAACAGAAAGATCTTTAAAAAAAGCTCCTATTGGTGCAATATATTTCCTGCGCCGGCACCTGTTATTGCAAAAATTTCCGGTAGTCTTGGTTTTGTTTATTGGAATTGTGAATAGTGTAATCAGTTTATTGGTTACACTTATGATTGGGGAATTTTTTATCCTTCAGTTTAAAACTCAAAGCAGTAAAGGAAAATTACTTCAATGGCTGGGAATCCATATAGATAACCTGAATATGTTTTTTATATTGCTGGCAATTCTATTGACTATAAAATTCATTGCCCAATATCTTGAAAAATATTTTACAATTTTGCAGGGAGAATTATTTTCAAAACAGGTCAGGGAGTCTCTTTTCATCGCACAAATAAAAAGTACAAACGCGGTATTTAGCCTTCATTCTTATGGCAATTATTTATTAAGGTATAGTAACGATCTTAAATCCGTGCAGCAATATTTTACAAAAGGTTTTTTAGCAGGAGCCCGGGATCTTCTTTTTTTATCGATCGGACTTTATTTTTTCTTTTTGATAAGTCCTTCAATTGGGAAAATTGTTTCCATGTACTTTTTGTTGGTGTACCTGGCGATGGTGCTATTGGCAAAACAACAACAATCAGCCATAAAGGAAAGCAGGAATAAACGTAGCAGCCTGCTTGCATTTGTTACCCGTAGCTTTCAGCGTTTTGGATATATAAAAGAAAATCAACAGGAAGAAAAAGCTTCAGAAAAATTTTTAAAAAAATCGGATGAATTGTTTAATGCTAATAGGTCGAATGCGAGATGGGAAAGTATCGTCGAAAGTCTCGTAAACTTTTTTCATATTGGTTCGATCGGGTTAATACTTGCATTGATTGCAAAAGGAACAATTACTGTTCAGGCTAGTGATGGGCTTTCCTGTGTATTATTATTGTTACTGTTTCAAGGATCTGTAAAGCGGCTTTTTAAAGTACCATCAGTTTTAAAAAAGGGATCGATTTCTCTTGAGAAAATTTCTACATTGATAAACGATGCTGAATGATCATTGCGGGCAAGCTTTTCAATTTCTTCAAAATAAATAATTAGATGGTAACGATTCCTTACCATGATTTTCAACAAACAATTTTTTTTAGGAGCTTCTTCCCTGGTGATAGGATTATCCGAAAAGTTGATTCGCCTCATTATCTTTTAACTTCTTATTGATTATTCTTTTTAAGTTTGTTTGACTAAACATCCTATTAATAATTTATTGTCACTGTTTTATTATGCTTCGTCCCATTGATGAATGGTACCTGAACAAGGATGAACCTATTAAAAGTTGCTTGCAATTTTTGCGTCAGCATATACTTCAGCAGGATAAACAATTATCCGAAGCGTGGAAGTATGGCATGCCTTTTTTTTGCTATAATGGAAAAATGGTTTGCTATTTCTGGATACACAAAAAATTACTTCAACCATATATCGGGATTGTGGAAGGCAAAAAAATGAAACACCCTGATCTGATCCAGGAAAAGAGAGCCAGAATGAAAATTTTGTTATTAGATCCAACCAGGGACCTTCCGATGAGGAAGATTAACCAAATTCTTAAAGAAATGCTGTCTCTCTATAAGTAAGTTTGGTTCGATAAAGCGATTGCGGAAGATTACCCTTATAAAAAAATGGATTGAATTAGAGTTTTCTGTAACTTGAAGTATGGACAAGCGTAGTTTTATTAAAAATTTTTCGTTATTGAGTCTTGGAGGAATTCCCCGTTCAAAAGACTTTGACGCATGGCTCGGGCATTTCGAAAATAAGAAACCCGAAGAATTAGCGGGCGACGAAGATTATTGGGCAGGCATTCGAAAAGGATATAAATTAAAGCCCGACTATATAAATTTCGAAAATGGGTATTACTGTTTTTTACCGCAGGAAACGCTTGAGAATTATATCAATCATATTCGAGAGGTAAATTACCAGGGTTCCTATTATATGCGAACTGTTCAATGGGATAACAAGAAAAAGATAGCAGCTAAACTTGCACAAATTGCCGGTTGTTACCCGGAGGAAATTGTTATTACCCGAAACACCACCGAATCACTCGATACAATTATTGGCGGCATACATTGGAATGAAGGAGATGAAGCATTGATGGCAGAGCAGGATTATGGTTCTATGCTTGATATGTTTAAACAGGTTGCCAAAAGATATGGGGTTATCAATAAGATTGTATCCGTGCCAAATCATCCGGCTTCGGATGAGGAAATTGTTGAACTCTACGCCAACGCAATTACTCCAAAAACCCGCTTGTTAATGGTGGCCCATATGATTAATATTACGGGTCATATCTTACCGGTGCAGAAAATATGTGATATGGCCCATAGTAAGGGAGTTAAAGTAATGGTAGATGGCGCGCACGCATTTGCACATATTAAATTTTCAATGGAGGAACTGCATTGCGATTTTTATGGAGCAAGCCTTCATAAATGGTTAAGCACGCCGTTAGGTGCTGGAATTCTTTATGTAAAAAACGGCACGGTTCCATCTGTTTGGCCACTTATTGCCGATGGTGATTCTAGAAAAGAAACAGATATATACCGTCTCAATCATACCGGCACACACCCCGTTGCGACTGATCTGGCTATTTCAGATGCTATTGATTATTACTTGAAAATTGGGCCGGAAAGAAAAGAAGCACGATTGAGGTATTTACAGCAATACTGGACTTCCAAAGTTCGCAATCACCCGAATATTATTGTTAATACTCCCATTGAAAGTGCCAGAGCTTGTGGCATAGCTAATGTAGGCGTACGCTCAATGAAACCACCGGAATTATCTGACGTTCTTTTTAAAAAATATAAAATCTATACAGTTGCCATCGATTATATCAACGTAAGGGGATGCCGAATAACTCCGAATATTTATACCACCCCGAAAGATTTGGATGAGTTGGTACGGGCACTCCTGGAATTGGCTGGTTAAATAGATGATTCCTTTCAGCAATGCATTGTAACGGAAATTATTTCTCTGCAATCCTTCTTTATTATAATTTCATTACATTTATCATAAATACTATATGAAATTTTTTTTTACGTTTTTAATAGGATTATTTCTTATTGTTAGCGGATCAGTAAATGCTCAGTACATAAACGGTTGTGGATATAAAATTCCTCCCAGATCCTTACTCCGGTCAAATTTCAAATCCGTTTACGAAGCAAAATCGATCGTAAAAAATATGCTTGATTCAATTGAATGGAAAGAAAACTTTCAGTTGCAAGAGCAGAATGGTATCAATAACGCCTATGCCACAATCATTAGAAATACAAGATGGATAGTATACGATAATGATTTTTTAGAGAACCTAGACAGCTACGCTGCTACAAAATGGGCATCCATCAGCGTTATGGCTCATGAAATGGGGCATCATTATTATAATCATGTGGTAAGTGGTCAGGGAAGTACAGTTCCAACAGAAATAGAAGCTGACGCATTCTCGGGTTATGTGATGTATAAAATTGGAGCCACCTTAGAACAATCGATCGCAGCTATGAAATCAATTGCAAGCGATCAGGCAAGTAGTACTCATCCGGCAAAAAAAGATAGATTAGCTGCTATCGCAAAAGGATGGAACCAGGCGAAAGCAACAGCCCCTAAAAATAATAATGGCGCAAATAATTCAACAGGTGGTACAGGAAATGGAGGCGGAAATAATAGTGGTAGCAATTCTCCGGGACCAGGCAATACAAATACCAATACCAATACAGATCCTGCTAATGATCCGAGTTGGATTGGATTAAATATAACGAGTACAAAAAGCGAGACAGTCTATTTAAGCGATGATGGAAAAAATTATCAGGCAGTTGTCTTAAAAGCGGGAGAGTCCTTTGTTTTCAAGTTTGAAATTTATAATTATGGTTGGTTGAAATTACCCTACTTTAATGGCTACCGCACCTACAAATTATTGCATGGAAAGGATTATACTATTCTTTGGAACCGACGTAATAAAAATTGGACGGTAGTTGAAGTTCCCGAATAGGTCACTAAATTTATTTAATGTCTTCAACACTCATTTCGGGAATTAAATGTCTTGTTAATACAAGGCAGCAACATTATTTACTTAGAGGTAAAGCACTAGCAGAACTTCCCTGTATCGATCATGCATATTTGATTATTGAAGGAGCAGAAATAGCAGCCTACGGCAGAATGAATGAATTAGATTCAATTCCTAATTTACCAGCAAAACGAATCAATGCAACTGAACAGTTTATTCTTCCGGCCTGGTGCGATAGTCATACACATCTTGTGTTTGCAGCTAGCAGGGAAGAAGAATTTGTAAGTAAAATTAAAGGAATGAGCTATGCAGAAATTGCGGCTGGCGGCGGCGGCATTCTAAATTCGGCTATCAAATTAAATGCAACCAGCGAAGAGGAGTTGTTTAACCAGGCATGGCAGCGGTTACAGGAATTGATTCGGCTGGGGACCGGTGCAGTTGAAATAAAAAGTGGTTATGGATTAACGTTAGAGAGTGAATTGAAGATATTGCGGGTAATCAAAAAATTGAAACAACAATCAGCGATTTCAATTCGGTCAACTTTTTTAGGGGCACATACTTACCCAATTGAATTTAAAGAAAACCACCAGGGATATATAGATTGTATACTTCATGAAATGCTTCCGGTTATTGCCCGTGAAAAATTGGCCGATTACATTGATGTTTTTTGCGAAACTGGCTTTTTTTCACCTGCGGATACCATTACTATTTGTAATGCGGGTAAGCAACTTGGTTTAAAACCAAAGATACATGCCAATCAATTAAGCCTTTCGGGTGGTGTACAGGCAGGAATTCAACTAGGCGCCCTTTCTGTAGATCATTTGGAAATAATGGACGATGCAACCACGGAGGTGCTCGCAAAATCAAATACTATTGGTACTTTACTACCAACCGCTGCATTTTTTCTTCAAATGCCATTTCAACCGGCACGTAAATTGATTGATGCAGACTGTGCAATTGCATTAGCTTCTGATTATAATCCAGGATCCTCGCCTTCTGGAAATATGAACCTGGTGGTATCTATGAGTTGTATTCAGTTAAAAATGCTTCCGGAAGAAGCAATCAATGCGGCTACACTCAATGGAGCGTATGCAATGGAATTAGAAAATGAAGTTGGTAGTATTACTGTTGGGAAAAAAGCAAACTTAATTTTTACTAAGCCTATACCTTCACTTGCTTACCTTCCTTATGCGTTTGGTACAAACCTCATCGATAGGGTGATGATAAATGGAGAACTGGTAGTATGAATAGTCAGAAGAAAGAAGTCAATAGTCAGAAGTCAGAAGACAGAAGTCAGAAGTCAGAAGACCGAAGACAGAAGACCGAAGACAGAAGACAGAAGACAGAAGTCAGAAGTCAGAAGACCGAAGACAGAAGACAGAAGTCAGAAGACAGAAGACAGAAGTCAGAATCAATAGTCAATAATAACTTCGCAAGGTACACAAGTCATTCACTTTTCACCATTGACTACTCATAATTTCGTAATTACTATTATGCTTAAAAGAAAAAAGAGGAAACCCCGATTTTTTGAAACAGCTATTGAGCGGGTGTCTGTACTAAATCGGAATAATAAAGAGGAGAGTTTACAATTCCTGGTTCAGTTCGTAAATGAAATCAGGCCCGGTACCGAGAATGGCAAACAAAACGCTGAGAAAAATCTTCGTGATGCCATGGACTTGTTGGCGCAATATCCCCTCTTACTTAAAAACCTTCAGCATGCTTTATTCTCACAATTAAATTCAACAGATCTAACATCGGCCATTACCGAAAGCGGAATACCCCTTGCCCGTGGTTTTTGGCAGGAATTATCAAACAGGCTAAAGCATAAATTATTACCACCGCTTCAAAACGAAAATGATTTTCTATTCGTAATTAGCCGTATTTTTTTTAGAAAAAATGATATTGATTGGGTAGAACAAATTAGTCGGGCAACCTGGATTTCCTTTTTTGAATTTACCGG
>JBJXDV010000260.1:0-7254 GCA_046153465.1 Chitinophagaceae bacterium | reverse complement strand
AATTAAACTTAAAAACTTTTTGCTTGCCATAACTGATTTTTATATGAAGGATTAAGAATACTAAATGACTGAATTTGTGCAAAAATATTGATTGCATACTAATTAACAAATTTTTTTACCCAACAATGATGTGTATTACTGAATTGTTGTTCACGAGGTTAAGACATTTCAAGTCCTCTTTAAGTTGCTCGCCTCATTAAAAATCAAAATAGTAATTTGCTGTTTTGTTGGATATATGAAATTATCACAAGCAATATTACACGAAGAACTGACTGTTTTTGACAAGAAGTTCAAAGAAGCGGTGAAAAGCCAGGTTCCTTTACTAGACCGCATCATGCGCTTTATTGTAAACCGAAAGGGGAAGCAATTGAGACCAATGTTTGTTCTTCTTTGCGCAAAATTGTGCGGCAATGTTACTGAGGCTACCTACCGGGCTGCCTCGCTTGTAGAGCTTTTACATACCGCCACTTTGGTACATGACGATGTTGTTGATGAATCCCTTGAAAGAAGAAATTTTTTTTCCACTTATGCCCTCTGGAAAACTAAAATTTCGGTATTAGTTGGAGACTACCTGTTGGCTAAAGGGCTTTTGCTTTCGCTAAATAACGATGATTTTCGTATTCTGCAAATACTTTCAGAAGCGGTTAGTCAAATGAGTGAAGGAGAGTTATTACAAATGGAAAAATCCAGGTCGCTTAATCTTGATGAGGAAGTCTATTATACAATTATACGAGGAAAAACCGCATCATTATTAGCATCTGCATGTGCTGCCGGCGCATACTCAACGTCACAAAACGAAGAAATTACGGGGAAAATGCGCTCATTTGGGGAGAAAACAGGCATGGCTTTTCAAATAAAAGATGATCTATTTGACTATGGAAATGATGCGGTAGGAAAACCAACCGGAAACGATATCAAAGAGAAAAAACTAACCCTGCCGTTAATCTATACTCTTAATAAGGTAAACCCTAGCTTAAAAAGAAAACTCATTTACACTATAAAGAATCACAATAAGGATAAAGAAAAAATAAAAGAATTAATAACGATCGTTCAGCAAACAGGCGGTATTGATTATGCGCAGCAAAAAATGATCACTTATCGTGATGAAGCCCTGGCAATTCTTCAGGAATTTGAGAATGAAGAAATCAAAAAAGCATTGGAAGAAATGGTGCGTTATACTACCGACCGGAATTTTTAAACCCTATGATTGCTGAATTTATTTAATGCAGAAAAGATGGAAAATAGTTGAATACAATCATCAGGTTACTCAAGCCTTACATTCGGCATTGAATATCCACCCTCTACTTTGCCGCCTGCTTGTACAAAGAGGCTTTGATATTTACAATAAAACCAAACAATTTTTCCGGCCTCAACTTACCGATCTCCACGACCCATGGCTAATGAAGGATATGCTTAAAGCTGTCAAACGAATTCTCTCTGCAATCAATACCGGAGAAAAAATATTGGTTTTCGGCGATTATGATGTTGATGGTACCACTTCTGTCGCCTGCATGTTTCAATTTCTTCAAAAGATTTATGATCCTGAAAAAATTGATTTTTATATACCGCATCGCTACCGCGAAGGATATGGTATCTCGAAAGCAGGTATTGATTTTGCCAGAGAAAATAATTTTACCTTAATAATATCGCTCGATTGCGGAATAAAATCAATTGACTTAATAGAAACTGCAAAGAAAGTAGGAATCGACTTTGTAGTATGCGATCATCATATGCCTGACGCTATTCTTCCACCGGCGGTAGCCATATTAAATGCCAAACAAATTGATTGTGGCTATCCTTTCAAAGAATTGTGCGGATGTGGAGTTGGCTTTAAACTTATTTGTGCATTATGTGATGAACTGAACTTGCCGATTGAAATGGCCCATGAATATCTTGACCTGGTTGCTACCGCAATTGCCGCAGATATCGTTTCCATGACTGGCGAGAACCGTACGATTGCTTATTTCGGGTTGAAGAAAGCTAACGAAAAACCTAACGTTGGAATAAAAGCGCTAAAAGAATTAAGTGGATTGACAAAAGAAATTAAAATTACCAATCTTGTATTTATGATCGCCCCGCGAGTAAACGCTGCGGGGCGTATGGACGATGCACGCAAAGCAGTTCAAATGTTTATAGCCAACAATGAAACAGAAGCTAAACAATTTGCAGAATTACTTCATTCGGATAACACGGACCGTAAACAAGCAGATAAAACGATTACAGAGGAGGCATTATTCGTAATTGAAAATAATAAAGAATGGATCAATAGAAATTCAACCGTTGTTTTTAAACCTCATTGGCATAAAGGGGTGGTTGGTATTGTTGCATCCAGATTAACCGAACACTATTTCAGGCCAACCATTGTTCTTACGCAATCGGGCGATTATGCCGCTGGCAGTGCTCGTAGTGTACCAGGATTTAATTTGTATGAAGCTATTCATGCATGCAGGGAATACCTACTTGGATATGGTGGGCATTTTGCCGCTGCAGGAATGACTTTGGAGATTGACAAGGTGGATGCCTTCCGAGAAAAATTTGAATCGATTGTATCGGCCATCATTACACCGGAACAATTGATTCCGGAAATAATAATAGATGCCGAAATAAATTTAAAAGATATCCATTCAACTTTTTATAATATTCTCTGCCAGATGGAACCTTTTGGTCCGGATAATCTGCGGCCTGTTTTTATCGTTCGAAAAGTTGTGGATTCCGGTTTCTCAAAAATTGTAAAAGAACAGCATATCAAATTTTCAATAAAACAAGATACTCTTGTTTTTGCAGGCATCGGATTTGGTATGGCCGAAAAATTTCCATTACTGGAAAGTAAAAAACCAATCGACATTGTTTTTTCTCTTGATGAAAATGAATGGAACGGAAATAAGCACTTACAAATGAATGTGATTGATCTGAGGATATCAGAATCATAAGCAAAGAAAAAGATCCCTGCTACCAAAACCCCGGATTATCTTCTCTCCTACTCATAATTAAAGTGCCTCCTCCAACGTTTTATCTTTAGTTGGCAAAAGAAAATTTCAGGCTTACTAAACCCTGGCAACTATTTTCAGTCTCACCCAAAACCGTTTTTATATGAAAGTAACACGAGCAATGCTATTTCTGTTCCTTGCCGTTTCAATGGCACCTTTTTCAATATTCGCGCAAAGTGAAGTATCCGATTCCACCGGCCTACCGGGAGATCATTTTAGTTTGGAAGGAGCCCTTGAACTTTTCAAGAAAGCTGGCTCCATCGAGGAATTTGAAAAATTATTGAATACTGAAGACAATCATGTAAACAACCTCGACATTGATGAGGATGGAGATATTGATTATATACGGGTGATCAGTAAAAAAGAAAATGATGCCCATGCGTTTATTCTGCAGGTTGCCGTTTCTGAAAACGAAAACCAGGATATTGCAGTGATTGAATTGGAGAAAACGGGAGCAGAAACAGCCATCATTCAGATCATTGGGGATGAAGAAATTTTTGGCGAAGAAACGATTATTGAACCCGGAGACGGTGACGAAGAAAATAGTACTGAAAAAGATGAGTCGGCCAAAGGACCTTATGACAGTTATTCATTTAATAACAATACTGGCGTTATTGTAAATGTTTGGTTATGGCCCTCTGTTCGTTTTGTATACAGGCCAGCCTATACCGTGTGGGTTTCTCCCTGGAGATGGCACCGTTACCCAACCTGGTGGCACCCCTGGAGGCCTTTACGTTGGCATGTTTACCATTCCTACCGGGCCAGGTATTATCGTGGATTCGCTGTCGTTAGAACACATCGGATTGTACACGCCCACAGAATCTATACACCCTTTAGGGCCACTTCAGTAGCGGTGAGAAACAGGCATGCCGTTGCCCGAAAAAATTACACAGTTACCCGAAGCAGAACCACCGTTACCGGGCCAAGAGGAAATTCGGTAACCAGGAAAACAACCACGGTTCGGGGAAGAGGCGGAAAGGTAAAGGCTTCCAAAACAACGGTGCGAAGAAAAAGAAATTAATCTCATTTGAATTTATTTATATAAGCCACTGTTTTACAACGGTGGCTTTTTTAGTATATAACAAATTCACCCAAAGGGGTAATAAGGCACTGGTAGTTCCTTTTTAATTTTGAATACTCTTTTAGTAGTACAACCTATAAACCTCTGGTCATTTTTGTACCTTAATAGAATGAAAGGAACTTTCACCTATATGGTTTTTTTCATGCTTATTTTTAAAGCAGGCGCCCAGCAAAAGAAAGATATGCTTTTGTTTCCGCTTGCAAAAACTACCGACTCCTTTGAATTTGCAAAAAGCTTATTTAATGAAGCAATAATTGCTGGAGCAAACGATACGTCGAAATCGTTTACACTACTCCGACAGGCCGCCCACCTGTTTAAACTGACAGGTCATACTTTAGAAGAGGGCCGGTGTTTTTTATCGATCGGTGATCTATTTTTTGAAGCCGGCAATTATAACAGGTCGTTCGCAAATTACCTAAAAGCTACTGACACACTTTTTGAAGTAAGTCAGCAAGAAAGCTATCGTGCATTATTAGGAGTAGCCAAAACACAATATCACCGAAGTTTATACCGATTCGCTATCAAATCCTTTTCGGAAGTGATAGAATATTGCATCCGAAATAATGACCTGGAACTTAAATCACTTGCACAAAAATATCTTGGTCTTATTTATTCAATTTACCAGTCACCGGCACAAAGCAAGAAATATTTCAGCGATGCTTTTACCACTTACCAAAAAATGAATGACAAAAAAGGGAGCCTATTAATTGCAGAGAATCTATACGAACTTTTTTATAAAGAAAAACAATACGACAGTGCATTATGGTATAGTAATTACTGTTTGTCATCAGTCGGTTCATCACAGTATGAACATAGCCTGATCTTATTCAGTCTAAATCGAATAAACACATTAATTCGACTAAACCGCTTCAACGAGGTCAAGAAAGAATTTGATGAAATCGATATTAACCAGGTTCCCATTTCTGATAAAAATACCCGCCTGCGATACGAAATAGTACGAGGGAATTTTTTTATGAAAGATCAAAAAGCAAAGGCCATGTTCCATTATACTGCCGCCATAAAATTAGCCGAGGAGCAAAATACGCCAGATCAACTTGGTATTGTTTTTAACAACATGGCAGATTCTTATGCAGCCATCGATGATTATAAATCAGCCTATGTATATACCCGTAAGTACAATGAGGTAATGACAAATTTCTTTTCAAATTCAATAAATCATCTAAGTAAAATTGAGGGCCTTTTTAAGGAAAGTATTTCTGCAGCAGAAATTAAATACCTCAATAGCATCAATGCATTGAAAGAAGAAAAACTGCTACGCGAATTCGAATTACGAAGAAATCTCCTGGAAGAGGGTGTACTAAAAGATTCTCTTCTTGAAAAAGAAAAATTATTGAGTACAGCACTTCAACGGGAAAATCAGTCAACATCGAAACAACTAGCTACAGAGCAGCGATTGACCGGTATTTTACATACTGAATCCAACGACCAAAAAAAGAAACTAAACAAAGAATATACTCTTCGTGCCATTCTGATCATTGGGTTAAGCAGCATACTTGCGTTAGGTTTGATAACAGCCATTCAATATAAGCGTGTAAGGTCTAAAAATAAAATTATACAACATCAATCGGAAGAAGTCCAAACCCTTATGAAAGAAATTCATCACCGGGTAAAAAACAATCTCCAGATTATTTCCAGTTTACTTGATATACAGTCGTTGAGCCTTACCGACAAACAAGCCGTTGAAGCAATTAAGGAAGGAAGAAACAGGGTTCAAAGTATGGCAATTCTGCATCAGCACCTCTATCATGAAGGAAATATAAGAGGAATAAAAATGGGAGATTATATTATAACACTTATTCAAAATCTCTTTGCATCGTATAATATAAATCCGGATAAAATTTCCCTTGAAACCGACATCGACAACATTGCATTGGATGTTGATACCGTTATACCCCTTGGCCTCATCATAAATGAATTAGTAAGTAATTCACTGAAATATGCCTTCGATAAAAATCAATATGGCACTGTTCATGTTATAGTCAAAGAAAAGAGTAATATGATTGAATTAACGGTTAGAGATACAGGAAGGGGTTTTCCGGATGGATTAAATATCCACAACGAACAAACATTTGGGCTTCAGTTAATCAATGCATTTGCACAAAAGTTAAAAGCATCACTTGATTTTTTTAATAATAACGGCGCAGTTGTTTGCATGCAGATAAAGAAATTCAGGCTGGCAGATACAAAACAATTGATATGAGTGAAATAAAAATACTAATTGTCGAAGACGAACCTATCATCGCGAAAAATATTTCGATGTACCTCAATAATAATGATTTCACCGTTTCAGGAATTGCGTACGATGCTGAAGAAGCCATTACACAACTGCAACAAAATACACCTGATGCAGTTATTCTCGATATAAACCTGGATAGCGAAAAAGACGGAATCGACATTGCTGCATTAATTAATCAGCGCTATCATTTACCATTTTTATTTCTAACTTCTTATTCAGATAAAGAAACAATGCAAAGAGCTAAATTGGTTGAACCAAGTGGTTATATTGTAAAACCGTTTAATGAAAGAACATTGCTTGCCTCTATTGAAATTGCTATTTCGAACTATGCACAGAAAAGCAATAAAGATGTTCCGGAATTGAAACAGGAGAAAATAAACCGGCATCTTTTATCGCCTTTATCTGAAAGAGAATTTTCGGTTGTACAATATATTTATCAAGGCAAAACAAATAACCAGGTCGCCGCTGATCTATTCCTCTCCTTAAACACCATCAAGGTACATATCAAGAACGCTTATTTAAAATTGGATGTTCCTTCCCGCTCTATGGCCATGGTACGATTGCGTGAGCTTATGCTAAAATAATTTCTATTAGCAACTATTTACCTCCGCACATTTACATTGCAACACTATTATACTTCCTCCATTATTGAGTGCATATTTTATATAGAACGATTGCCTGAAATATTTTCTCAAATCTGCCAAATCATTATCGATACATTACCGTTTCGTGGTATTTTATAAAATTCATCCGAATGGGTGAACGCATCTATTCTTCCTTTGATCAATTTTACAACTGTAACTATTTCAATAACTATTAAACCTTTTCAATTATGGCAAGTTGTCAAAGTCTTACCTCGCAACTCATTAAAGTAAGCGGCGATTTTTTAAATCGTTACCAGGATTTCCGGAGAGATGCCGCAAAAATTT
>JBJXDV010000259.1:0-5757 GCA_046153465.1 Chitinophagaceae bacterium | reverse complement strand
TCAATCCTAAAAATCATTCTGCCTTTTTGTATTCATCCTACCATCTTTCAATCCTAAAAATCATAGTACAGACAATTATCAACATCCTTTCGCCCTTGCTGTATTCATCCCACCATCCTTCAATCCTAAAAATCATAGTACAGACAATTATTACTTCTTAAGTGATCGCTTCCTAACACTCGCTACTTCTTCTGCCTTGATGGCACTTGAGTTATTATTAAAATGCTGCCTTATATACGTTAATACCTGCGCAATATCTTCATCCTTTAAAAAACTATGCTGGGGCATTAAATTATTATAGGGTTTCCCCTTTACCTCAATCGGTTTCTGTAATCCATTTAGTACAACATCAATCAATCTTTTCTTATCTCCATTCACCCATTCAGAATTATCCAGGGGAGGAAAGCGGTTGCCATCTCCCTTACCATTGTGTTGATGACATGAATTACAATAGATAGAATATACCTGTTCTCCAGGCAGGGGTTTGCCTTTATATAAATTATCATTCAATTCATCTGGTGTTCGAATATTACTCATCGCTTTATGCTTTTCAATCGCTGCCAGTTGACCGTTACCAAAATCTTTATCCTTTCCTTTGTACATAATTCGCCAGATTTTTCCCTTATTCGAATCTGAAATATACAATGACCCATCTGGCCCCATGGCAATACCCATTGGCCGATACACTGCGTCGCTTACGTTTACGATCGGATCCACCCCTGCAAATCCATCTGCAAAAACCTCCCAATTGTTGGTTGGTTTACCGTCCACAAATGGAACAAAGCAAACAAAATATCCAGCTTGCGGGTAGGGTGCCCTGTTAGTAGAACCATGAAAAGCAATAAAAGCCCCGTTTTTATAACGGGCCGGAAATTGATCGCCAGTATAAAACAATAAATCATTTGGAGCCCAATGCCCGGGGAAACCAACAATGGGTACTTGCACAGTGCTATCCCGTGCCGGCATTTTTCCATCACCGCCATATTCTGGAGCCAATACATTCTTCTGCTGAATTTGATCGTAATAACTATAGGGCCATCCAAAATTATCGCCATCGTTTATCCGTATAAATTCTTCAGAGGGTAGCACGGCATTTTGCCAAGGAGAGAATTTATCGGGCCAAAGCAAATGCAAATCATCGCGACCATGCATCACCACATATAAATTTTTATCGGCTGTGTTCCAATCCATCGCCACTACACTTCGAATGCCAGTAGCAAATCGCCGCCCGTCTTTTTGCGTAAGCCCCAACTTATTCGCATCAAACTGCCAAATACCCCCATGCTTTTCCAGATCGGGGCAAGGATCCAACCCGGCAAAACCCGGCGTGCCGCCCGGTGTTCGTATCAGGTCCTGGCAGGCATTCGACGGTGCACCAAACGGAACATACATATGACCTTTATCATCAAACGAAATTGGTTTAGTGATATGCCAATGCGATCCGCCTTCATGATCATCTGTAAGTACCACTTCCCGCTCACTTTCAGGAATCAGTTTTCCTGGCGTTAATTTACTGCGATAAATAACCAGTTCTGAACTGTAATACAAATAGCCATTGTGTATACGAATACTATTCGAAAGACTACCTTCATTAAAATAATCTCCAAATCGAACAATACTGTCTGCCTTACCATCATTATTAATATCTCTCAAGGCTATATTACCGCCCTCGCCTTTTTTTGAATAACGTAATTTAACGTAGATGTCGCCGTTATCATTGATAGCCAAATGGCGGGCCGGGCCAAGACTATCCACTACCACCACGGCTTCAAAATCGCCGGGAAGAGAAAGCCCACCATTACCCGCATCACCAGGGGGAAGGTTGACAGCTTGTTTGCATTGAGCAGAAACTATTACCGCTGAAAATGTCAGCATTCTAACTGCTAATAAATTGAATACTTTCATTGCAGAAAAAATAAATAAATACAACGATGATTATTCGTTTCTGAATAAAAAACTACTATTTCCAATTCCTGGCCGCTAAACCATTTAAATCCCAAACAATGCTGCCTGCACGGATCGTTAGCTCAGCCTCAAATTTTTTTTTCCCGTCCAATTTGTTTCCTCCTGCATCAATAAATCCAAAATTACCCTCTAAAATTTTTAACAGACTGATATCAGCATCACAGCCCACACTCAAATTTCCAAGATCATTTCTCTTAATAGATTGCGCAGCCTTCCACGTAGCCCTAACAATAATTTCATTTAACGGCATACCCATATTCAAATACCTAGACATGATATTCAACATACTTTTCATTCCCGAATTCATACTGAAACGATGCAGGTCAGAACCAAAACTATTGGGCCACAACCCTTGCTGAAAAGCAGGAATAGCCTGATTAAACCAAAAACCTGCACCCCCGTGCCCCACATCAAACAATACACCTCTGCTCTGCGCTTTTAATACAAATGGACGAAGCTTACCTTGTTCATCGATGATAGTCATACGCTCATTCACCTGTTCGAACGAATGGGTGAGTATATCGCCCGGGCGCATACGATTTAATTGATCTTCCAATGAATAATTTGGCAAATGACATTCCACCAACAGGGGAAGATTGGTAGCCGTTGCTGCTTCCAATGCGCGGTCAAAAGGAGTCCATTCAAACCCCTCATAGTGACCAATCTTAATACCTACAATAATTGTTGAATATTTTTTTACAGTTAATGAAGTCATGTTTGCATCCATATCCTGCAAATCTTCCTGGTCTGGATATCCACTCAATCCTGTGCCGGCAATATTTAAAAAAGCAAGTATGCGTGTTTGAGATTTCTCAATCACCTGTTCTTTAAAAACAGCGAAATTTCTCCAACCCGAAGTCCCTGCATCTACAACTGTCGTTACCCCCGATTTAAAAGAAAAATCATCCGGGGATAAACTATACACTCCATCGGCAAATTTATCGGCCTTGCTTCCAACAAAAACATGTGTATGTATATCTATTAAACCCGGAGTCACCAGCAAGCCCGTAGCATTCACAATTTTTCTAGCGTCCCTTACTGGAATATCCTTATCTACCTTTACAATCTTTCTTTTTGAGATAGCAATATCAATAATTGCATCAATATTATTCTTTGGATCAATTACATGCCCATTCCTGATTAAGAGATCATATAGTTGTCCATTGCTAGCTACTGGAAGGATATAAAACAAAAAATAGACGATGGTGGCGATTTTACGTTGTCCTCCGTTCTTTTTATCTTTTAAAAAATGTTTCATTATTTTTTTATGATTTCAGTATCCCACATCGGAGCGCTAAGTCCATTCAAATCCCATACAATTTTCCCTGCCCGAATTGTTAATTCCGTTTCTATTTTTTGGGTTCCTTTTATTTTTGTACGACGAATATCCATAAACCCAAAATCACCTTTTCGGATAGCGAACACCGCTATATCCGCTTCAGTTCCTACACTCAAATTTCCCAGGTCAGTCCTTTTGATCACATTGGCCGGGTTCCAGGTAGCCCGTAAAATTACTTCCTGAATCGACATACCCATATTGAGAAATTTTGATAGCACATTACTCATATCCTTCATTCCACCATTCATACTTTCTGCATGCAGGTCGGTACTGATTACATTGGGTTTAAAACCCTGTTGCATTGCAGGAACTGCCTGGCGCCACGAAAAAGCTCCACCCCCATGGCCCAAATCAAAAATAATTCCTCTTTTTTGTGCAACAAATACAAAAGGTTTCACTTTACCATTTTCATCCACAATTGTTTCTCGTTGTGCAGGGCCATAGGAAAACGTATGGGTAAAAATATCGCCTGGCCGAAGATGTTTCATAAATAATTCTTCAATCGATAAAGGAGGATCATGTTCACCAAAATCTACCATTACCGGAACCTTTGCCAGGTTTCCCGCCTCCACCGCCCGATCTACTTGTGTAAAATCACCCCAATAATGCGCGGCTTTAATGCCGACAATAATATCTGGAAAAAGTTTTTTTATCATATTCGCCGTTTGTACAGGGTTCATATCCGTTATATCCTGTTCTTCAAAACGACTGGCCAGACCCGTTCCTACAATATTTAATAATGCCAATATCCTTGTCTGTGATTTATCAATGGTTTGCTTTTTAAACTGCCTGAAATTCTTCCATCCGGAAGAGCCCGCATCCACTACCGTAGTAACGCCTGCCCGGAAGGTGAATCCATCCGGCGCTAAGCTTGTAAATCCATCTGCTATATACGCGTCTGGTGTATTACCATTAAATGCATGAACATGCATATCAATGATACCCGGGGTTACCCATAGGCCCGTAACATCAATTATTTCTTTTGCATTCGCAGCAGGTATATCAACTGCTACCTGGGAAATTTTGCCATTTACAATAGCAATATCCATTACCCCATCGATGCTATTTTTCGGATCTATTACATGGCCGCCCTTCAGCAACAAATCAATTGACTGACAAAAACCGGAGGAAGCAACCAACAGGCAGTAAACAACTAATAAGATTCTAAATAGTTTTTGTTTGTACATTCTATTTACATTTTGGTTGATTGGAATATTTAACGAGCCCGGCTATTGGTTCTTCTTTCACCGTTCCTTGCGTCGCACACTTGTACTGATGAACAAAACTGAACATGAACAACTCCATTAACTAACATAGGCAATTCATCAGGTTGCCAATGGTGGTCCGCCCGGAACTACGATCAATTCATGCAGATCAGGCTTATTATTTTTCTTTGCAGAAAATGTAGCCGTTCGGTATTCACCCATATAAATCGATCCAGTTATTAAATCTTTTGATAGGAGTCCTGAAAAAATAAACGTGATAGAATCTGCCGGATGCCGATCCACGCTTTTTAATTTCACTTCGTTGCCTTCTATTGTACCGATTAATTCACGAATCGAAAAATCTCCCTTATGCGTTCCCTTCAACCAATTACCATCCTGTTCTATAAATAATGTATGCCTGCTGTTACTGCTGAAAAATTCGATACTTGCATCCCATCTGCCACCAATAGCAGCGGCGGGTGCCTTTAATGCAGTAGGTTTAGGACTTCTTTTTTTAGAAAGCAATTCAAACAACCGGTCGGCTACTATTTTTTCATTTCCCGGCTGCATCTGACCGGTAGTAATATTAATTGATGTAAGTCCTTTATCAGATTCGCTTCCCAGCGCAATTCTCGGCTTATTTCTTCCAACTTCTTCGGCCACTTCATCACCGGTAATATTTAATTTGTTGGGATCCCAGGTAATTGTTAGTACAGGTGATCGGTTAGACAAATCCGTTGGTTCAAATACCGAGGTGGTAATTCCCGAAATAACCCCAACTCTTTTCGCAATAATATCCAACCAGCTTAACCAGGTTCTCCATTCTTCCTGGTGATTGCGCGTACCCCATGCTTCAACGGCTGCAAGCATCCCAATCATTTCTTCACGTCCAACTTTATTATCGCGCCCCGGCCCATGATGCGGTGAACTGGCCTGCCAGGCCGACATAAGAATATCTTTTTTACCAATAACCAAACCAGCACATTGGGGTCCGCAAATAGCTTTTCCACCACTATAAGCAACAATAGTTGCCCCTCGTTGTAAATGTATATTTGGAATGGTAAGTACTTCTGCCGCAGCATCAACAAGTATCGGAATATTTTTTGGTTTAGCGATACGTGCAATATTTTCTAATGAAAGTGGTTGCCCCGGATCAGAAGCACTAAAGGCCATCAGGTAAATCATTGCAGTTCTTGAATTCAATGCACGATCTAATTCTTCCACGGTTTCTACGTCAATAATCGTTAC
>JBJXDV010000258.1:0-19130 GCA_046153465.1 Chitinophagaceae bacterium | reverse complement strand
GTAAAGCAAGACAGGTAAAATTTAATGCAGGTAGTGCTGAAGCTGCTGGAACTATCGTTTTTAATTTTAGATTGAAAAATTAATAATCACTTTTACAGCCAAAGACTTTAATCCCTTATATATTTTCAGTGCTATTCTACTGTCTCTTCTTTATCGAGTCATAGTAATATCTATGACTCTTATGTTTTAGTTTTGTGTTCTTTTTATGAACTATCAGCAAACCATCGACTACCTGTTTACACGCTTACCAATGTTCAGTCGAATTGGTGCAGCCGCCATCCGTAAAGATCTAACAAACACATATGCCCTTTGCAAGGTATTAGGTGATCCTCAAAAAAAAATAAAAACCATACATGTTGCTGGTACGAACGGCAAAGGTTCGACAAGCCATATGATTGCGGCTATTTTGCAAACAGCAGGTTATAAAACAGGTTTATATACTTCGCCTCATCTTTATAATTTCAGAGAAAGAATCCGATTGAATGGCTCTATGATTCCTGAACAATCGGTTGTTGAATTCACCAACTATATTACCCCTTTTATTGATCAAATCGATCCCTCATTTTTTGAAATCTCAGTGGCCATGGCATTTGACTTTTTTGCAAAAGAACAGGTAGATATAGCCGTTATTGAGGTTGGTTTAGGAGGAAGGCTCGACAGCACAAACATTATTTTCCCCGAGGTGGCAGTAATTACCAATATCGGGTACGATCATATGAATCTACTGGGAAATACCCTGCAAGAAATTGCTTTTGAAAAAGCGGGTATTATCAAGAAAAATACGCCGGTAGTCATTGGGGAAATGTTACCGGAAACAAAACCTGTTTTTGAAAAAGTAGCTCTTGCGCTTGATGCTCCCATTCATATTTCAGGATTTAATAGAAATATTCTTGAATGGAAGTACGAGAAGTATCGTTCAATAGTAACCGTTGCGGACAGGCAAACTGGTGAACAGGAAATATTTCAACTTGATTTACCAGGCTTTTACCAAAATAAAAACTTACTAACCGTACTTGAAGCAATTCATCAATTGCAACAAAAAAACTGGAAGATTGATGATTACGCCATAAAAGAAGGGCTTTCAAAAACGAAAAAATTGACCGGTCTTCAGGGAAGATGGGACCTGGTGCATACACAACCAGATATTATTCTTGATGTCGCTCATAACGAAGATGGTATAAAACAATTAATTAAACAATTAGAAATAGCCGATCACCAGCATTTACATATAGTTTTAGGAATGGTTAAAGATAAAGAGATTGAAAAAATCCTTAGAATATTGCCTACACAAGCGACGTATTATTTTACAAAAGCTCAAATACCAAGAGCGTTGCCGGAGGAAAAATTAGCTGAACTTGCCTTTTCGGTTGGGTTAACAGGTAAGCATTATCCCAATGTAAAAGCCGCTTTAGATTCTGCAAAAGCAAACGCACATGTTAACGATCTGATTTTGGTTTGTGGAAGTGTGTTTGTTGTAGGAGAAGTAGTGAGTTAGAGAAAAGAACCAGCGTTGGAAATAATGGCGGTAGTTAGAAAGGTAAAAATTACAGTAGTTAAGAGATATCCAGAAAGAAAAAAGAGTAAAAAGAGAATGAGGGAGATGTTTAAAGTAATGGAATGCGAAAACAGCCAAAGCTAAAGAGCAAGAAGTAAGAGGTGGTATTATTTCTTTATGATCGACCTGTTTCTATTTTCAATGTTTTCGAAGCGTATTTGAATTAATGAAGTTATTCCAAAATTTTCAATATTCGTTTGGCATTAGGTTCAGCACCAAATTGTGCTCAACTTTTCAATCTTATTTGAACGTTAAAGGGTAAGCTCTCCTAACTTTTGCAAAGCATAAAAACAGGCGGTTACATGCATGCTTTGAATAATTTGATTAGTATTTAATAAGTTTTTTAACTCGGCAATACTCACCAAATGAACTTCGATATCTTCATTATCATCGAGGTGTTGGTCACCAATTAATTCTCCACCTTTTGCAAGAAAAATATGCATCCAGTTATTATTGGTTGATGGATTAGCACATGTTTTTCCCAGGTACTCAAAAGACGTAAACGTATACCCTGTTTCTTCTTTCAATTCTCTTGCAATGGCATCTTCAAGATTGGCATCGGTGTCGTCAACACATCCTCCCGGCAATTCAAAGGAGGTTTCTCCAATGCCATGACGGTATTGTTTTTCCAAAACTACCTTCCCTTCCCTGGTTATAGCAACTGCTGTAACCCATGCTGGAAATTCGTATACATAATAGGGAGCTATTATTTTCCCGTCTGGACGTTCACAGGTATCTTTTCGTACAGTAAACCACAAATCTTTAAAAAGATATTCCGATGAAAGTGTTTTCCAATTCATGTGCTTTTGTAAATTAATAACTTCGATAATTACCTATTGATTTGCGTTAGACAATAGAACTATTTTTATCGAAACTTGCAGAATATTACCAACCCATTTTCTCGCGTAATGCAGTAATATGTCTCACATGGTGCAAGCCGTGCCAGGCATACATTCCAAGTAAAAACCATAGAGTCATTTGTTTGTTTTGGTCTGGATGAACTACGGTCCTGTTCCACTGCTCATCTGTTAAATGCAGTAAGCAAGCATGCCACCTGCTATGTAAAGTATATAAAAGTGTTATTGAAATATTAATCGGAACCTTCTCTACATCATCCAACTTTGCCCATTCAGCGTCTTTATAGGGTCGAATGGTGGGGTTCTCTTCTGTCAACCCTAATTTAAACCGGATATAAGCATTCATATGACTATCGGCGATATGATGAACCAATTGTTTCACCTTCCAGCCTTCCTCGCGATAAGGAGTATTTAATTGGTGTTCGTCGAGGTTCTCGATAGCCTGCTCTAATAATGCAGGCAGAAATTGTAAATCCTGCAACCATTTTCTTTTTTGATCAGTTGAGTAAGGAAGTGGTTCATATTTACCAATGGGATAGCGTGGGTCCATGAGATTCTATAATTTTTTAGTTAATAGGCTAAGCAATGAATGAATAAAATTCGGGATTATTTTCGTCGCTCTAGCAATGAGGAAATGCAGGGCATACTAAAATTAGTGTATTCAATCTTCCCTCAATGTATGGCCGGTTAATTGTATAAACACATCTTCCAGGTTTGCCTGTTTTACCTCGCGTGGGCGCTCAAAACCCGTAGCGACTAATT
This sequence comes from Chitinophagaceae bacterium, assembly GCA_046153465.1. Taxonomy (GTDB): domain Bacteria; phylum Bacteroidota; class Bacteroidia; order Chitinophagales; family Chitinophagaceae; genus Endoryza. Next base: position 15,956 of record JBJXDV010000258.1, on the reverse strand, counting down.
TATCAATTAATTTATCAGGGCTATCAAGCGCAATTATTTTTCCCGAATCAATAATGGCAACCCGATCACACAGCACTTCTGCTTCATCCATATAATGGGTAGTAATAATAATAGTTGTTCCTTTTGCGCGAATTCCTTTAATCAGTTCCCATAAGCTCCTTCTTGCCTGAGGATCCAAACCAGTAGTGGGTTCATCTAAAAAAATAATCTTGGGTTGATTGATAAGTGTGGTTGCAATTGAAAACCGTTGCTTTTGCCCACCACTTAATTCTTTGTATTTGGCTTTAGCTTTATCTCTCAGATTTACGAGGTCGAGCAGTTCCAGCGGTGGTACATCTCTGTTATATAATCCGCAAAACAAAGTAATTAACTCTGTAAGGTTCAATCCAGGGTAATAACCTGATGTTTGCAATTGTACACCAATAATTTTCTTAATTTCGTTCGGATCCTTATCAAGGTTAAATCCATCAACCCAAATTTCACCGGATGTTTTATCGCGCAGCGTTTCAATGATTTCAAGAGTGGTCGATTTTCCCGCGCCATTAGGCCCCAGCAATCCAAATATTTCGCCTTCATTAACATCAAAACTAATTCCTTTTACCGCTTCAAAATTTCCATATTTTTTTACAAGCTCCTTTACAACAATTATCTTTTTTACCATATTATCAATTTTGTTTTTTTACCATTGCTCCCTTTCACCCGAATAGACACCGTAACTATCAGGTAATTTTTTTCAATTGCAATTCCATTTTTACATCGGCTGTCGCAAACGGACTGTCTGTAACATCAATATTTTCAAACCCAAATTTACGGTACAATTGAATAGCGGTTTGTAATTGATGATTGGAAAATAAAAAAATCTTTGTTGCATTTAGCTCCATTGCTTTGTTAATACATTTTTCAATCAATAATTTACTAATCCCTTTGCCCTGCCGTTGAGGAGTTACAGCCATTTTAGCTAATTCGAAAAACCCTTCTTTTTCTTTCATTAACGACGCAGTACCCACAATATCATTACCGATTTTCGCGAGATAGATTGCTCCACCTGCATCAATAATAGTTCCCTGTGGATCATTGAGTATTTCCAGATCATGGCCTTCGGTAAGATGGTATTTATCGAGCCATTCCAGATTTAACCCTTTAAATTCGGAAGCATATTGGTGTGAATACTCAATGATTTCAACCATATTTAATAATTAATAAAAAATCTGTACCCAAAAAACAAAACAACAAATTTCAAAAACAAATAAGCTAATATTCAAAACTAATTTATAGCTATTCTTCCGATAAAAATACCTCAAGTTCTCCCATCATTCCTTTACTGCCTATAAACAATGCTGATCGTTGATGGAGTTCGGTTGGTTCGATGTCCAGAATCCTTTGTTTACCATTAGTGGCCCGCCCGCCAGCAACTTCCATGATAAAGGCACATGGGTTGCATTCATACAATAATCTCAATTTTCCTTTTGGCTTATCAATCGTTCCAGGATACATAAAAATTCCCCCCTTTATTAGATTACGATGTACATCGGCCACCATACTGCCAATATAACGTTGTGTATAAGGGCCACCGTTTGTTTTATCTTTTTTCTGACAGGCAGTAATATATTTCTTAACCCCCTCTTCATATTGAAAGAAGTTGCCATGATTTACAGAGTAAATTTTACCGAAATCGGGGCAAACAATCGAGGGATGACTCATCGTAAATTCTCCAATTGATGGATCGAGTGTAAAACCATTGGCGCCTCGTCGGGTTGCATATACAAGCATGGTGGAGGATCCATAAACGATATATCCTGCTGCTACCTGTTTATTGCCTGGCTGTAAAAAATCATCAAGCGTAACTGCCATTCCTTTTTCGGTTACCCTGCGATACACGCTGAAAATAGTACCGATGGAAACATTGGTATCAATATTTCCACTTCCATCCAATGGATCAAATAAGCAAACATATTTCGAATTATTACTAACCGGATCGTCGAATGCACAAAATTCATCCAGTTCTTCGCTCGCAATTCCTCCACAACTTATCCCATGCTTCAAAACTCCCATAAATTGATTGTTCGCATAGATATCCAACTTCTTTACATCCTCACCCTGAACATTAATTGTTCCTGCATCGCCCAAAATATCTACGAGGCCTGCTTTATTCACTTCTACATTTACTCTTTTAGCAGCCAAACCAATATCTCTTAAAAGACTGGCCAATTCGCCGGTGGCATGAGGGAAATCACGCATTTGCTGAATTGTAAATTCATCCAGTGTTTGAACTTTACGGTTGACATTCATACAAGCAAGTTTTGGTTAAATCCACATTGAAGCAAAATTAAGGGAATGAATTTGGGTGGAAAATTTAGTTACTCCTATGAAAGTAGTAACATTGAAAACAATTCAGAATATCCGATTTTTGCATTCATTCATCAAAAAGGCTAACGCTTACATTAAACGTTTTAATCAATAATCTTTTAAACAACTAAATAGTTACATGAAGGTATTTAAATTCGGCGGCGCCAGTGTAAACAATGTAGAACGGATTCAAAATTTAGCAGCAATTCTTCGAAATTATACAACAGAAAAATTATTGATCGTTGTATCGGCCATGGGAAAAACTACCAATGCACTTGAAAAAGTAACTGCAGCATTTTATGAAGGAAAAAAAGAAGAGGCGCTGCAATTATTCGCGCAGGTAAAACAACAGCACCTTACTACCTCAAAATACCTGTTGGTTACCCATTACCTTGCATGTGAAAAAAAACTGGAAGCAATATTTACTGAAGTTGAATGGATGCTGCATGATAAACCTGTTCGGGATTATGATTACTACTATGACCAAATAGTATGTACCGGCGAATTGCTGTCCACCGCCATCATAAGTGCATACCTCAACGAAAACAATATTAAAAACTATTGGATAGACGTTCGGGATATTTTTAGAACAGATGATAATTTCAGAGAGGCTGCCATAGACTGGGATTTTACGACACAAAAAGTGGAAACAGAAATTATTCCTTTGTATACAGATAATGCAATTGTTATTACACAAGGATTCATTGGTTCTACCGATGAAAACGAAAGTACCACTTTAGGAAGAGAAGGCAGCGATTATTCGGCAGCAGTATTTGCCAATATGCTAAATGCAGAGAGCCAAACAATATGGAAAGGTGTTGAGGGAGTGATGAATGCAGACCCAAAGCAATATCCCGACGCACAATTAATTTCTGCATTGAATTACGATGAAGTAATTGAAATGGCTTATTATGGAGCGCAGGTTATTCATCCTAAAACGATAAAACCATTGCAGAACAAAGGAATTCCTCTTTATGTGAAATGTTTTGGAGATCCATTGTTGCCGGGCACAGTGATCCATAATAAACCTCTTAAAGATTTACCTCCCATAATTGTTGTGAAAAAAGATCAGGTATTGTTATATCTCCATTCAAAAGACTTTTCTTTTGTAGGGGAAAAACCGATGGCTGAACTCTACGATATGTTTGCTTCTTTTAGAATGAAGCCCAACCTTATGCAAACTGGAGCAGTTTCAATTCAGGTGTGCCTTGATGATCACCCCGATAAAATTGAAAAATTAGCACTTGCAGCTTCTGCCAGTTTCGAAGTACGCGTGGAGCGCGGACTAACTCTTATCACTATTCGCCACTATACTTTAGCTACCATAGATCAACTGATTAGTAATCGAAAGATTGTTTTTAAGCAACAATCACCCGAAACGATCCAGGTGCTGGCCTATTAATTGAAAATGAATTAATCAATGATTAGAAAATGGTTAAAATTTATCATCCCTTCTATTGTAATGAAAATAATCCGTTACGATTATAAGTATGGCTGGCATGGTGATTATAAAGATTGGGCCGATGCCCTTGCTAAAAGTAATGGTTACCAGCAAGAGTATATACTTGATAAAATTAAGGCAGCAGCTCTCAAAGTAAAAAATGGTGAAGCTGCGTTTGAAAGAGATACTATCCTATATACGGAGGTTCCGTGTTCATTGCCGGTTATTGCCGCTTTGAGATGGGCTGCCGGGCTAAGGCAACAGCAATTGCATGTTATAGATATTGGAGGTTCTCTGGGAACAGGATACCTCCAGAATAAATATTTCTTAAACGATATCACTTCTGTTTCCTGGAATATTATTGAACAGCCCCATTTTGTTGATTGTGGCAAACTCTATTTTGAAAATAATGAATTGATTTTTTTTTACTCGCTAAAGGAATGTATGAAGGAAAAAACTGCTGGCATTGCGATGTTTAGTACTTCGTTGCAGTATTTTGAAAAACCGTATTCTCTTCTCCGGGAAATAATGAATTATTCTTTTGATTTCATACTAATTGATCGAATCGGTTTATCAACTTCGAAGAAAGATCGCCTTACCGTTCAACATGTGCATCCACGGTATTATAACGCCAGCTATCCCTGTTGGTTTTTAACAAAAGAAAAAATAATAAAAACCCTTTCGTCCAATTATAAACTTGTTAGCGAATATTTATCAGATGAAACCTATCCATTGGGCCTCGATGATTTCACTTATACCGGGTTTTTATTCAAAAAAATATAAAAGTCATTTCGCTGCGGTAACTATAAATTTTCGTATTTGCTGAGTTCCCTTATTGTCCAGGAGTTTTATAAAGTACAAACCAGGAACCAACTCATTGGTAGGGATACTAATTTCAGAATTTCCTTTTGATACAAACCGATACTGTTTTTTTTGAATTTGCCCCTGTCGGTTATATAAAAACAAGGAGATTGATTGATATTGTAGTGAGTAAAAACTTAATTTGATGTACGTAGTGGCGGGGTTGGGCGATATGCTTATCCACCGTATACTATTTTGTCCGTTTCTCTTTATTTTTATTATTGGGGAGTACTCCGTTCTACCATTTTTATCAGTAATTATTAGCCGATAAAAATAGGTTTCATCGGAATTTATGTAATCAGTCCAACTCAATTTTTTATTGCCTGGATTCGGAATTATTTTTACAACATCAAATACGAACTGATTAATTGAACGCTCCAAAAGTATGGTTTCTACTTTAAGATTGTCTTTAAATTCCCATTCCAAAAGATTTGCATTTTCGTTTAGCTTCCCATAAAAATATAATAAATTTTTAGAAGAAAGTGGGGCACAAATAAAATTGGAAGCAATGGGCAAACTATATCCGGTTATTACCGCTCCGGTAACTCCGGATGTTGCTCCATTAGCTAAACCCCGGCATGCTGCTGTTGAATTAACTATACTTATTGTACCATTTGCACCACCATTATTAATTACGCTTATACCTGAAAGTATGGCCGCATTACTAATCCATAGTACACCGCCACCACCACCACCGCCAGGGCCCGTACAATTATTTGTTGCGTTACCCGATACCGAGCCATTAGCCCCTGCAATATCGGTTACAATTGAACCGCTAACTGTTAAAGCATCCAGAATGATGGTACCTCCTGCGCCACCGCCACCTCCGCCATCCCCTTCAGCCTGCAGAGGATTACTGCAAGCTGGATTATAAGGAACAGTTCCTGACGCGAGCAACTTATTTGCTCCACTAACAATGGTTTTCGCAATCAAAAGAATAATTCCGCCTCCATTACCTCCTGGAGTGCCAACAAAGTTATTTTGATGACCGCTTCCGCCACCACCACCCATGAATATGCGATTATTGGGTGCGGAATATCCATACAAAGAAAGAGAAGCTCCACCTAAGCCTGCATTCAATCCGTGGCATGCAAAAAATGTTTCGTTAGAACGATTGCCGCCATTACCACCGATTCCATAATTTGACCCTCCCCCTCCTCCGGTATTATGGCTGTTGCCGCCACCTCCCCCGGTTGCCTGTTTTCCCCTTCCATATTCGCCACTTAAAATAAAATCAGCGATGCCCTCTCCCTTTTTTGCTCCATTATTATTTGGATCTGACGGTGAAATGGGTAATGTGTAGGAGGTTACATCAGTAGCCCAAACACAATTCACGTTATTAAGAAGTGCCCCACCAATAAAACCTTTTCCGCTGGCATCAATAGGTGCATTTAAGAAAATCGTATCACTCGCTTCCAAAATAATTACACCTCCGGTACCACTAACCGAATTCCAGAAAGCTGCTTTTACAGTATCTGACACCGTTACAGATGTATATTGTGGGACAGGAATTAGTTGAACAGTTCCCGGTGCATCATAAGTTCTTAATAATTGATACTTCAATAAAACATTGTTTCCTGAAATGCCGCAGATATAATTTATTTCATAATTTCCGGCATTCCCGACACTTGTAATATCTCCAAAAGATGAGGTATTCGTTGAATTAATACCGGCGCCTTTCATTTGTATAATTAAAATTTTAAGACCGGGCGTTAAACCAGTTGCTGAACTTACCGTAATTGTATTGGGAACAATATTAATACCAGTTACTCTATAATAAGAATTAACAACACCCGAAATAGATTGGGCAGTTGCTGCAAGGAGAAGCGTACTTGCAGAACACAATAAAAGGAAATATTTTTTAAGAATATAGCTTTTCATTAAAGGATAATAGATTCAAATAGCACCTATTACATAAGTGTTAGTACTTAAAAATACAATTGGAACCTGGTTAAAGCAAGGATTAACCCTATTAATAGAAAACACCTCGCAGAACGAGGTGTTGAGTGTAAAAGTTTTGTAGTAACAGATTGACTATTAAGGAATAGAATTATAAACTTCTGCGTCTGAAATAACCATTGGCCAGCCGGCTATTCCGGTGAATCTTCCATAAATTAACTGCCCGGAATGTTGGTTTAGCGGATTTTGGCATTTCATAATCCTTTGCTACTGTTTCTTTTACTTCGGTCATCAGGGTTTTTAATACACCTGGTTCCATCTGTACACGAGATGGCATTACATCACTTTTCATAATATTTACAATTTAAAATAAAACGTTGTTGCTGAGCAAATCGTTGGAGCAGAACACTAGAATCGTTAAAAGAAAGTGTCAGATCATATCACCCTGTAGTATATACTATATTCTGTTGCCCAGTTTGGTAGTGCAAAGGTAATACAAAAGAGCTAAAGATGCAAGCCCGAAACCAAAATAAAATGTTAATGGCCTTGAATGAAAATTGAAAATAATTTTTGCTGAGAACTAAGCAAACAAACACTTGCATGCCAATTCGATTAACAACTATACATTAAGAATCGTCAATCAGGCAAATCTCACTTGTAAAATGAAAAAAGTTGCCATTGGGTAATCCATTGACAACTTTTCAGAGCATCAAACATCATTGTTTAATCCGCCCAAACAACTTTAGGTGATTTATAATAATCAATTCCCATTGCCTTCATCCTTTTCCCGTGCTTGCCTAACCGAATTTTATATTCATCCCAATTGCGGGCTGCCGGCGACCATCCTATTTCTGCATATCCTGGCAATCTTGGAAATGTCATATATTCTATATCCTCCATGTTCGTAATCGTTTCACTCCACAGTGGCGCTTCAATACCAATAATATTTTCCTTTACAATTCCTTTTACCCAATTTGCCGGATCCCAGGCATAGGCACTATCAACTTCTATATAGCCCGCCCAATGTAAACCCAACCTTGTTGTAGAATCATATTGCATATCAAGATAGGTTCTTTTTGCAGGAGACATCATGATTTTTGCTCCCTGCTTCACTGCGTTCACCGAATTCGCACTATCAGCCCAAAATTGGGCAACTGAATTAGGAGCCAGGGTTGATAAAGCGATTTCGTCCCATCCAATTATTTTTTTACCATACTTTGTTACGATTTGCTGCACCCGGTTAACAAAAGGTATATAATCCGCTTTTGGTGTTGCATGACTTTCATCTCCACCTATATGAATATAAGGACCAGGCGTTAAAGCAGCTAACTCACGAACAACATCATCCACAAACTTATAGGTAATTTCGCTCTTGGTACAAAGGGTACTAAATCCAACATTTGTTCCTGTATATAATTTAGTAGCCTTCTTGTTACAATTTAATTCTGCATACGAAGAAAGGGCAGCATTGGTATGACCAGGCATATCAATTTCGGGGATAACCATAATATAGCGGTCAAGTGCATACTGAACAATTTCCTTATACTGTTCCTGTGTATAAAATCCTCCTTTCCCGCCCCCTACTTCGGTACTGCCGCCATGTGCCGTTAAATTAGGCCATGATTTGATTTCAATTCTCCAGCCCTGATCATCGGATAGATGCAAATGCAGCAGATTCATTTTATAAAAAGCATTTAGATCGATAAACCGTTTCACTTCTTCCATATCAAAAAAATGTCTTCCTAAATCAAGCATCGACCCCCGTAACCCATACAACGGATAGTCGGTAATGGTTCCCGTAGCAATTTTCCACGAGTCTTGCCGGGCAACTGTTGATGCAATTTCATCAGGCAATAGCTGGAGAATTGTTTGCAAACCACGAAACAACCCCGAGGCAGTTCCTGCTGTTAAGTCTATATGTTCTTTAGATATTACTAAGCTATAGGCCTCATCATTTTCCTTATTGGTTCTTTTCTCAGGAGCTTCGATTGACAAATAAATATTTCCCATTTTTTTTTCGCCTGCAGCAACAACTACCTCGAACGGGAAACCAGTTGCAGGCTTTAATTTATTAGCGAGATATTCCCCTATTTTCTTTAATTCCGGTAAATCAGTCTCAATAATAATAGAAGTACTTTTCGAAAATTCAAAAACACCGCCAGTCGTTTGCGCAGAAACAGGTTTTGGAATCAGCCCATCGAAAGATAGATCAGAAAATTGGGTTGCCGTATCCGTAACTGGCTTTTGTTCGGGGCTGCCACAGCTTAGAATAAAAATGACAAATAAAATAAGTGAAGATGGAAAGTATTTACAATTCATATGTTGATGGGTTTATGAGTTGAAGTTATTGAAATAATTATTATTTTCAATACCAAAATTTTTTGCAGATTATTACAGGTAGCTTTTTGAAAGAATAATAAACTTTCAATAAAATCTTTCGCCAAGGGCAATAAGATTTAAATTGAATGAGTATAGATTGGTTACTTTTATGAAATCAGTAGAAACAACGAAAAAATTCTGAATTAAAAAAACTCATTAAATCGCAACCCACAGGCTCCTAACCAAAATGGTCGAAGAAAAATACCGATACTTTTTACTCAATAAGCCCTATAACATGGTATCGCAATTTGCGAGTAGCCATCCGGTAACTCTTTTGAGTGATCTTGAGTTTAATTTTCCTCCGGGTACACATGCTATTGGAAGATTGGACAATCATTCAGAAGGATTATTATTATTAACTACTAATAAAAAAATAACCCGATTGTTATTTCAGGGAAAAATTCCCCATAAAAGAACTTATATCGTTCAAGTGAATAATATTGTAAATGATGAAAAAATCAAGCAATTACGAAAGGGGGTTGAGATACCGGTTACAAACAATAAGCCCTATATAACAATTCCCTGCGAAGCCACTATTATACCGGAGCCATTCATGGCATCCAAACAACAATATCCTTATATCGTTTATCCTCCTTATACCTGGTTATCGCTTACGCTAACGGAAGGAAAGTTTCACCAGGTAAGAAAAATGATGATCTCTATTAAACACCGTTGCAAAAGACTAATAAGATTATCGATTGAAGATATTTGCCTTGGAGATATTCCTCCCGGAAAAGTAAAGGAAATTACGGAGGAAGAATTTTTCAAGAAATTGAAATTGTAAGTTAATAACAGGATTAATAAAAACACCATTGGTCAAATGGTTGCCTATGCGTTCGATAAATAAATTTATAGATGAAAAAAATAACTCAATGAAGTCTTTCGTACAAATTTTAATAATCCTCCTGTTTTCATTTAGTAATTATTCTCAAACGCTATTTCCCTATAAAAACCCGGCACTTCCTGTCGCTGATCGCGTAAAAGATTTATTGTCGCGAATGACTACGGAAGAAAAATTCTGGCAATTATTTATGATTCCCGGCGACCTTTCTAATGCCAAGCCTGATCAATACAAAAACGGCCTGTTTGGATTTCAGGTAGGTGCTGAAAGTAAAACCGAAGGAGTTTCCGAACAATTATTAAACTACAACAACACAGAGAATGCCGCGAACATTGCAGCGAAAATAAATGAAATACAAAAATATTTTGTCGAACACACCAGGCTTGGTATTCCAATTATTGCTTTCGATGAAGCGTTGCATGGGCTTGTACGCAAAGGCGCAACCATATTTCCCCAATCAATTGCAATGGCCGCTACTTTTGATACGCTACTTATGCGTAAAGTGTCAAAAGCGATTGCTGACGAATGCAGTGCGCGGGGAATTCGACAAATATTATCTCCCGTTATAAATATTGCCAGTGATGTGCGATGGGGAAGAACAGAAGAAACCTATGGCGAAGATCCGTATCTTTCTTCCCTGATGGCTGTTGCCTATGTAAATGAATTTGAAAAAGCCGGAATCATTACAACCCCCAAACATTTTATTGCTAATGTAGGTGATGGTGGTCGTGATAGCTATCCCATTCATTTTAATGAACGGCTACTTCGGGAAATTTATTTGCCTCCTTTTATTGCCGCCATACAACAGGGGGGTTCGCGTTCAGTTATGACCTCCTACAATTCTCTCGATGGAAGCCCGGCTACTGCCAATGATTGGTTATTAAATAAGTTACTGAAAGAAGAAGTTAAATTTAAAGGATTTGTAATTTCCGATGCAAATGCCGTAGGGGGCGCAACTGTTTTACATTATACAGCCAATGATTATGCTGATGCAAGCCAAAAAGCAATTAATAATGGATTGGACGTTATTTTTCAAACCTCTTTTGATCATAATAAACTGTTCATACCACCTTTTCTTGATGGTAGAATATCTACTGCAACAATGGATGCTGCCGTATCAAGAGTGCTCACGGCAAAATTTGAACTGGGGCTTTTTGAGCATCCTTATGTACATGTTTCAGTAGCCAATACAAATGATATATACGCTCAACACAGAGAATTGGCAAAAATTGCCGCAGAAAAATCTTTTGTATTATTAAAAAACAAACATTCTATTTTACCCATCTCTTCAAAATATAAATCTATCGCGGTTATCGGTACGGATGCTACCGAGGCGAGATTAGGTGGATACAGTGGACCAGGAAATTCACCGAAAACAATTTTAAAAGCCATACGCGAACGTGCCGGAAAAAATGTACAAGTAAATTTTTCAGAAGGCTGTGGCAGAAAAACGGTGGAATGGAAAACTATACCTAGTGAATATCTTTTTACAACTACTTCATTAAAAGAGCATGGACTTTCAGCATCTTACTTTAATAATATAACACTTAACGGTAACCCAATTACCGAGAGAACGGACAAAGAGGTCGATTTCAACTGGACATTATCAGGCCCCGATAATAAACTCTCATTAAATCATTATTCAATACGCTGGAAAAGTAAATTGGTACCTCCGTCAACCGGAAGATATAAGGTAGGACTGGAAGGTAATGATGGCTCTCGGTTATTTATCAATAATAAATTAGTCATTGATAACTGGCAAAAACAAACATTTCAATTATTATCCGTCGATTATTATTTTGAAAAAAATAAACAATATGATATTCAGTTAGAATTTTATGAAACAACCGGAAATGCGCATATAAAACTTTTATGGAATTTAGGCATTGTTGATAATTGGAAAACAAAAATAAAAGAAGCCGTTGCTACTGCTCAAAAAGCATCCATTATTATTGCAACGGTTGGAATTACCGAAGGGGAATTTCAGGATAGGGCAATGCTTAGTTTGCCAGGTTACCAGGAAGAAATGCTTTTGCAACTAGCTGCTACCGGTAGACCAATGATTGTTTTACTAGTTGGAGGCAGCGCCATCACTATGCATCGATGGATTGACAAAGCAAGTGCCATCATGGATATCTGGTATCCCGGAGAAGCTGGCGGAGATGCAGTAGGTGCCGTTTTGTTTGGTGATTACAATCCTTCCGGTCGACTTCCAATCACTTTTCCAATTCACGAAGCACAGTTGCCGTTAGTCTACAATCACAAACCTACCGGACGGGGCGATGATTACAATAATTTAACCGGCTCCCCTTTGTTTCCTTTTGGATTTGGACTTAGCTATACAATTTTTTCCTATAGCAATATAAGGTTGGCAAAAAATGACATAAACGTTAAGGATAGTAGTTTAGTTTACTGCCGTATTAAGAATACTGGCACGATCGCCGGTGAAGAAGTAGTTCAACTTTACATCAGAGATGAGCTCGCAACGGTGTCACGTCCCGTTGAAGAATTAAAAGGATTTCAAAGAATAAGCTTAGAACCAGGAGAAGAAAAAGAAGTATCGTTTTTACTATCACCTGAAGCATTAAAAATGTTGAATGAAAAAATGGAATGGGTTATTGAACCGGGGGACTTTAGCATAATGATCGGCTCTTCTTCTAAAGAAATAAAACTTAAAGCTATTCTAAGAGTGACAAATTAATCGGGCACCAAAACTACTAACCAATATTTTTGAATACTTTGTTGAGTCGAGTTGAATAATTTTGAGTTGATTTCCCTAACTTTATTCTTAATCAAAAAAAAGGAGGTATTCATGCAAAATACAGATATAACATGGACACCTTCGGTAACTGTTTAGTTTGCCGAACTGTCTTTTAAATAATCTGTCTCATTAAACTGAGATGAGCCATCATTCAATCGGTGATGGCTCTTTTATTTTTGTGATGTTTACTATAATTAATGTAAGCTAAAATCCCAGATTGGTTCTGCACCTAACAAATACTGTATAAAATAATTCCACCTTCTTTTAAGAAAATAGTCATTTGCTTTTCCCGTATATCCATGATGCTCACTTGGAAAAATCAACATATCGAATTGTTTATCTGCTTTTATTAAAGCTTCAGCCAGTTTAAACGTGGCTGATGGATTTACATTTTCATCAATTCCTCCATGAGTTATCAAAAGTTTTCCTTTAAGATTACCAGCCATCGTAATATTAGAAACTTCATGGTAGGTAGAATCAACCGGCCAACCCATATACATTTCCGGCCACCAGTCTTTTTCCATTCTGAAATCATGATCTGCAGAACTGGCAACACCTACTTTATAAAAGTCTGGAAATTCCAACAGCGCGTGACCGGCATCATATCCGCCTGCGGAGTGCCCGAAAATTCCTACTCTGTCAATATCTATCCATGAATATTTCTTGCCAAGTTCTTTGATAGCAAGCATATGATCGGTTAAATTTTTACCCATATTTTTATAAGAGAAATTATGAAAAGCCTTCGATCTGCCAGCAGACCCTAATCCATCCACCGTTACAACAATAAAACCCAATTCTGCTAATGCCTGGTTCGAACGGGCAAGTGTAGCTGTAAAACTGCGGGGAAACATATTTGTATGTGGGCCGGTATAGGATTGATCTATGACCGGATATTTTTTTGTGGAATCAAAATTCGTTGGCTTCCATATCGCCCCATAAATAGTGGTAACACCATCGCGGCCTGTGGCGCTAAATGTTTCGGTAAAACGAAAATTCATTGACAATAAGTCATCAATTCCCGCCGAACCAATCGTGTTAATAATTTTACCGGTACTCATTTCCCGTATGACTGTTTTTGTAGGTTGGTTTGGGGCGGAAAAATTATCTACCAGATACTTTCCATCTCTGGCGACAGAAACTTCATGATTCGCATTTTCAGACGTTAATAACTGAAGGCCTGAACCGTCGACGTTAATTTTATAGGCATGATAATAATAAGGATTTCTCCCTTGCTCCTTACCAGAAGCTGTGAAAACTATAAATCTTTTTTTGTCATCAACATAAAGGATATTGTTTACGTAGTAATTTCCGTTTGTGATCGGTTTAATTGATTTGTCTTTTATATCCAAAACATACAATTGCCGCCATCCATCTTTTTCCGATGCAATGATAACCTTCCCCCAACCGGCTTTTATCCATGATTGGTATCCATCGATATTCGTAGTGCTTGTTTCAACATAGATAGGTTCCTGGAAATTTTTGGCAACATCATAGCTGAATAATTCTATCCTTTGATATCCACGAACTGTATTTTCTTCATAGATAATACCAGCTTCTTTTTCCGACCATTCATAAGAAATAGGATTTGTATGTGTACTTCTCATCGCTTCTTTTCGAATTTCAGTACCTCTTTCAATATCAAAAAATACCGGAACCATATACACCATATTCGTATCTCCGGGCGAGGCTCTGAAATACGATAATAGTTTGGGGCGATACCGATTCTCAATACTCCAATCGAGCAAATACATTTTATTGCCGGAACGAAGATCGCATATATATGTCTGTATGTATTTTGAATCAGGCGACCAGTTAACACCAAAACGGGAAATTCGATTAACCCCCTCACCTTCCATAATGTCGCCCCAACCATAGTAGGTTGCATATTCATAATTTTTAAAACCACCAGAACTTAGTTGTTTTACAATACCTCCTGGTTCCGTCGATTTTATAAAAAGGTTATATTCCTTGGTATATGCAACCCATTTCCCGTCTGGCGACTTCGCCTCCATTGGGTTTTCAACAGGAGTTGGTTTTAGCTGCAGGTTATAACTTACACTACTCATTGTGTATTTCTTGCCCCTTACATCAAATTGCCATTGATCTTTTCCAATTTTTTCTATTCCAGATACAGGTAGGTCTTTTGAGTCAATCGTCGTGTTAAACAATTCACTTAATAATTTTGCCAACCGAACCTGATCAAATAAAGGTTCGATCGCGTTTTTTCTAAGGTTATAGTTGTAAAATATTTTTCCTTCTCTTGATTGCGTTGAAAATGAAAATCCAGAACTGTCAGCATGCCAGGAAGGCTCAATGTGCAGGTTATATACTTTCTTATTATTAAGATTTTGCCATAAAAAAGAAACTGCTCTTGCATAATCACCCTTCGTTATGGTTGCCTGGCAAAAGGATAATGAGAAAGAAAAACAACTTGAAGATATTATCAGCAATAGTCTTCTCATACTGGTAAATTTATCCAGTGAAAATAGCGAAAGGAACATTACAAAAAATAAAAACAGGGGTTCGTGAAATGGCAATTTATTAAAAAGGAACAATCACTTATTACCAGCTGTAAGATTTTCGCCAAAATAGTTGGCGCCTTCCCAACCCAGAATAGCCCTTTTTCGAATACTTCCCCAATGATATTCGCCAATAGTACCGGTTGATTTTATTACCCGATGACAGGGGATTAGAAAAGCAACTGGGTTGCTTCCAATAGCAGTACCAACAGCACGGGAGGCTCCAGGTAATTGAATATCTTCAGCAATTCTTCCATAGGTTTTTACCGAAGCAAAAGGAATTTTTAATAAGGCTTCCCATACTTTTACCTGAAATGTACTTGCTTTTAAATGTAGCTTGATTGGCGCTAGATCATTCCAATCATTTCTAAAGATCGATAACGCATTTTGCTGAAGTATATCGGCTTTCTGTTCAAAGTTGGCTTTACTAAAAGTAAGATGGAGTTTATTGATTTCTTCCTGTTGATCGTCTGCAAATGAAATATGACAAATTCCTTTCGGTGTTGATGCGATTAATACATTACCAAACTGTGTTTCTGCATAACTATAATTTATATGAAGTGCTTCTCCTTCATTCTTATATTCCCCGGGTGTCATTCCTTCAATACTAATAAAAAGATCATGTAAGCGACTTGTTCCAGATAAACCAGCTTCAAAACTGGTATCGGCCAGGGATAGGTTATTTTGTAATAATTGTTTGGCGTGCTGTATGCTAATATATTGAAGAAATTTTTTTGGGGAGATTCCCGCCCATTCTTTAAACAGGCGCTGAAAATGAAACGGACTTAAATAAACTTGTTTTGCCACTTCATCCAGATCGGGTTGATCTTTAAAATTTTCCCGGATAAATTTTATTGCTTTCTCTATTCGTTGATAATTTGTCATACAATAAAATAAAACAATCATCAG
>JBJXDV010000257.1:0-9316 GCA_046153465.1 Chitinophagaceae bacterium | reverse complement strand
TCCGATCAGGATGTGTATCTGTAATAAAAACCTGGCCGTTATTCTGATCACATACCCGAATAAGTAAATTTTGCATTCGGCCTTCATCCAGTTTTTCAAATACATCATCCAGTAACAATAAGGGCGCAAATCCGTTCGACAATTTTAGCAGCTCAAATTCAGATAGTTTAAGCGCAAACAATAAACTCTTTCGCTGCCCCTGAGATGCCCTGCCTTTAAAAGATTGATTGTTGAGTAAAATTTCTAACTCATCTTTATGTATCCCGGCGTTTGTTCGTTGTGTTATCCGATCCTTATCGCGGTATTGAGAAAGCAATTGGTCGAAAGAAGTTTGATACAATTGGCTACTATAATTCAATTCCAATAAATCATTGGTTCCTGCAATTTGCGCATAGGCTTCCTTAATCATTGGCAAAAGTTGTAAAAGGTTTTTTTTCCGGAATGAAAAAATATAATTTCCTTTTGTCACCAGTTGCTTATCATAAACATCCATTAACTGCGCATCGGCACTTTTGTTTTCTGCCAATAACTTTAGGTAGCCATTTCTTTGTTGAAGAATTTTACTATAATCAATTAAGTGCTGAAGGTAACTGGCATCCAATTGTGAAAATAGTGCATCCATATACCTTCTTCTTTCTTCACTTCCATTGGTAATAATTTGAACATCATCAGGGGTAATTATTACAGCAGGGTATAGTCCCACATGTTGCGCTAACCTTGAATAAGGCATATCGTTTACCAGGAATTCTTTTTTTCCGGTTTCCCGTAAAATGCAAACAAGTTTTGCAGCTTCAGCATTCAATTCAAAATTACCCTCTATTCTAAATCCTATCGAACCCTCGTGTGCATTTAACGCATCCAATTTTGTAAAGTAACTTTTAGTGAAGCATAGATAATAAATTGCATCCAGCAAATTTGTTTTTCCGATACCATTTTTTCCGCATATACCAATCAATCGCTCCTTAAATTGAAAGGTTTGCCGTATATAATTTTTAAACTGGAAAACAGTAAGAGAATTCAACTGTAGCATCCAATGCAAGATAATCGAAGTTGAGTACACATTAATTGGCGTACAATTATCATTATGTACCGGGCGGCATATTACAAAAAAAACGGTTCCAAACAGGGAAGAGTATGGCGATAAACATATCGATTGATTTAAAGAATAAGTACGTTAAGAATCACAAGAAAACCAAAAATTCAAGGTGAGGAAATCCTATTTCTTAATTGGGTTTTACCCCTTATCTTTGCCACCTCAAAAAATAACGCAGTGGCCACACGTTTTTCTAAAGAAACTTACCTGTACTGGTACGAATTAATGTACCTGATTCGTCAATTTGAATTGATGGCGGAGGAAAAGTATAAAATGGAAGGAAAAATTCGCGGCTTTTTTCATGCATATATCGGCCAAGAAGCAATCGCGGCTGGTTGTATGACTGCCACCCGGGGAGCTGACCCTTATGTAACTGCTTACAGAGACCATGGACTTGCTTTAGCGAAAGGAATGAATCCGAACGCATGTATGGCTGAATTGTATGGTAAGGCTACCGGTTGTGCAAAAGGTAAGGGTGGAAGTATGCATTTTTTTGGAAAAGATGTTGCTTTTTTTGGAGGGCATGGAATAGTAGGTGCACAAATTGGTACCGGTGCCGGATTGGCTTTTGCAGAAAAGTATAAAGGAACAGATAATGTTTGCCTTACTTTTTTTGGGGATGGTGCTGCACGTCAGGGTATGCTTCATGAGGTTTTTAATATTGCAATGACCTGGAAGATTCCTGTAATTTTTATTTGTGAAAATAATAATTATGCGATGGGAACTTCTGTTGAAAGAACAAGTAATGTAGTAGATATTTATAAATTGGCAGATGCCTACGAAATGCCATCTGATTCGGTGGATGGTATGAGTGCTGAATCCGTTCATGATGCAGTTACACGGGCCGTGAAAAGAGCAAGAGAGGGAGGTGGGCCAACGTTATTAGAATTAAAAACATATCGATATAAAGGGCATTCTATTTCTGATCCTCAAAAATATCGTACAAAAGAAGAAGTGGAGGAGTACAAAGGACGAGACCCTATTCAGCAAATATTAAGTACTATCCTAAAAAATAAATTTGCAACGCAGGAACAGATAGATTTAATAAATACGCGGGTAAATGATACCGTGGCAGAATCTGTAAAATTTGCGGAAGAAAGTCCATGGCCAAATGATGATGAAGTGTTGAAAGATATAGTTACCGATCCAGATTATCCTTTTATAGTTGATTAGACACTGAAGAGTTAAACAGCTAAAGTGATTTATTCATAAAATACTTCAACAGACTAATAAAAATTAATAACAGCTTATAAAATAGTATTATGGCAACTGACGAGAAGCAAGCAGAAGTGGTGATCACCAAATCCAGTGAAGAAAGACTGGTTGAAAACACCCGGCATTTCTGGAGTAAGAACAGCAAGTTTATTGTTGGAGGTTTGGCAGGTCTCCTATTACTTATCGGCGGCTATTTAGTTTATAAAAATTATTTTCAAGCACCTGCAGAGGCTGAAGCAAATGAGGCGATATGGACAGCTCAATTGAATTATAAAAATGATTCATTTCGCCTTGCTTTAAATGGGGATGGTACAAAAGCGAACCCGGGGTTTTTAAAAGTTATTAATAAACATGGGGGTACCAAAGCAGGTAACCTTGCACGTTTTTATGCAGGTACCTGTTATTTGCAATTGGCCGATTTTAATAACGCCATCAAATATCTGGAAGAATTTACAACAGATCAGCCGGAGGTTGCACTTCGGGCAACTGGTTCGTTAGGTGATGCGTATGCAGAATTAGGTAAGAACGACAAAGCAGCAGAAGAATATAAAAAAGCATCTACAATTTTTGAAAAAGATGAGATGAATTCTGCCGAATATGTTTACCGGTTGGCTCAATTGTATGATAAGATGGGAAAGAATAATGAAGCGATTGCGGCGTTCAGGATGCTAAAAGAAAAATATCCTCAAACTCCTCATGCAAGAGATGCAGATAAATATTTAGGAAAGCTGGGAGAAGTTAATTAAAGTTTATTTAGGTGTAAATAGAAAAATCTTCTTTTTAAATGGCAGAAGTAAGCAATAGTAACCTATTCAATTACAACACAGGCATTCTAAAAAAGAATGCCTGTGTTGTAATTATAAGAACAGAATGGAATGCTTCCATTGTAGATGAGCTGGAAGCAGGTTGTGTTCGCCAGTTAACCGAAAAAGGAATTTCCAGAATTAAAGTAATAAAAGTACCTGGAGCTTTTGAAATTCCGTTTGCAATAAAAAATTATTGGTCACGGGCTGAAAAAAAAGAAAGACCAAATGCATTTATTGCTTTGGGATGTATAATAAGAGGAGATACTCCTCATTTTGATTATATATGTAAGGCAGTAACGGATGGTATTGTTCAGTTAAATTTATTATTACCCGTTCCTTCAATTTTTGGTATCCTTACTGTAGATAATCAGCAACAGGCAGATGAACGTATTGGTGGAAAACATGGACATAAGGGAGAAGAAGCTGCAATAACAGCGTTGAAAATGATTGCCCTTGCCTCAACTTCGAAAAAAACCAACGAAATAAAATCTTAAGTAAGTAGATTACTATAAAACAATTACTGCAATTACATTAGCATTTAAGTGAGGGAAAAAAAGCATGAACACAAAAAACGTTGCACTATTTATTCCTTGTTTTGTTGATCAACTTTATCCACAAACAGCCTTCAATATGATTAAGGTATTGGAGAAAGCAGGATGTGCCGTTCATTACAACACCAATCAAACCTGTTGCGGGCAACCTGCCTTTAATGCAGGTTTCGTTGATGATTCAAAGGAAGTGTGTGGCAAGTTTTTAAAAGATTTTAAAGATGCCGAATATATTGTAGCTCCCAGCGCTTCCTGTGTGGGCTTCGTAAGAAATTATTACCCAAAACTATTTGACAACTCCTCTTACCACAATGAAGTAAAAAGTATTCAGAAAAAAATATTTGAATTCAGTGAATTCTTAGTTCAGGTATTAAAAGTAGAGGATATGGGAGCCAGTTTTAATAGCAAAGCTACTTATCACGACAGTTGTGCCGGCCTTCGCGAATGTAAAATTAAAAATGAACCCCGCATTTTACTTTCACATGTTAAAGGGCTAGAACTTTCAGAAATGAAAGATGTAGAAACCTGTTGTGGATTCGGGGGAACATTTGCAGTAAAATTTGAAGCTATTTCTATTGGAATGGCAGATCAAAAAGTAATCAATGCACAGGCTACGGGAGCAGAATGCATTATATCAACCGATCATTCCTGTCTTATGCACATCGATGGAGTGATACGTCATAAAGGACTTAATCTTCAAACGATGCATTTAGCCGATGTGCTGGCCAGTGGTTGGTAATACAACTTCAGACGATAGAATTTCCAACCAATAAGCTATTGTAACAAGCGGTTCTTTAGCGATTGGTTCGATAAATCAATATTCGATTCAGAATTTTTTTCAAATTTTTAAAGGGTGGAAATAAAAACGGTTGATCTCTCTGATTACAAAAAGAAATTTAAATTCTTTTTTTCGATAACAGCAAGTATCGTTGTAGCGAGTTATATTATTGTATTAACCGGAAATAGGATATCGGAAAATTGGGAAGCTACAGATAATTTAAAAAACTTATTATTGTTTCTTTTGATATTGCTTGCAGTTATTTTTAATTATTTGTTACAAAAGCAGAAAAAAAAATTGGTTCTTCTGGAAGATTTTGAAGAGAAGTTATTTTTTTATAAGAAGTTGTATTTATTCAGGCTTTCATGGTATTTATTTTCAGCATCCAGTTCTGCTTTTTTATATATTCTTACTGGCCGGTCGCTCTTTTTCTTTTTTGCAGTATTCGATCTTGCAATGACTTTTATCATTTATCCGAACAAAAGGATTTTCAATGCAGAACTGGGGGAATATGATATTGATTATATAGGTTAATAAACATTTGGGATTGTTTTTGAGGTTGCAAACTTCTTGGGGTTTCGAACTCCCTTAGGTTGCGAACCTGGGGGAGTTCGCTACCGCTTAAAAGTATATCCTAAAAAATAAGTAATGCATTTCCTATTCTTTCTTGTAAGAGTTTAGTTATAAGGGTTTCGAACTCTCCTAGGTTGCAAACCTGGGGGAGTTCGCTACCGCTTAAAAGCATTTCCTAAAACATAAGAGAAGCATTTCCTATTCTTTCTTGTAAGAGTCTCGTTGCAGAGCTTCGAACTCATCAGTTGCTAACACCGGTTATTTCAATACTGAAAAATTTTTATTCGTCTTTTAGAAAAATACTGCGATTTTCATTTTTGCAAAGAAGGGTGTACCTGGAGTAAAATGAATTTCGCTAACCGGAACCGGTTCATTTCTCAATCTTGACTCAGTATCAAATTGCGTTTCATTCCATTTTACATTGAAAAGATTTTCAATACCAACTCCAATTTCATATTTCTTTTTAGTATAGCTCAATGAAAAATCAGCAACAGTATATCCTTTAGCAGTTACAGATTTATTTTCATTTGCAGGCCTGTCTTTCATCAGGCGATACCTCAGGCTACCGTTAAATCCATTCATTAATTTCCAACTCATTCCACCTGTGCTGGTGAAAGTAGGCGCCAAAGGAATATAATCATTGCCTTTAGTTCGTTCCAGGCTTCGGGGCTTGGCGATATTAAAATTTGCATCGGCAAACAACCAATTGGTTATTTGATAACGGCCAGAAATATCCACTCCAACTCTTCGTGTTTTACCATTTGGTTCAACAATTCCTTCATCACCTACGTATATAAGCTCCTGCTTCAAATACAAATACCAGGCTGCAGCATTTATAAGAAGTTTGGGTGTAGGCTTCATGATAAACCCGAAATCACTACCATACGCCGCTGGTAAAATGTCTTTCCCTTTATTGAAAATAACCACCCGTGCATCATTACTATGAAAACCCTTTCCAGCTTTAAGATAAAGTTGTACACGATCATTAAAGGTGTATTGAATATTAAACTTTGGGCTTACAATAAATTTTTGCTGGTTGGATTGCTGAATGCTCTGTAATTTATCCTTATAACTAAACTGAAAATAATCTACTCTTGCTCCGATATTAAAAAGCCAATCACCCGATTCTATACTTTCATCAACAAATGAAAATGCATTTAATTCCTTTATATCACCTAATTGCGCATAGCTTAATACGGTATTCCGACTAATTGTATGCGACAATTCACTACTCGTAGTACCATCGTACCGAAAACCAGCTCCATATTCAGAGTTTAGTTGCCAACCATTCATGGCTTTTGAAGTGGAAAATTGTGACTGGTATCCCAAAATATTTCTTCCTTCCCGCTGTCGAATCTGATCGCCATTAACCGGATCATTTAAAAAAAATGTAAAATTGGAGTGCAGATTAAAATTATAACGAGAATAATAAACGAGGTTCGCCCAAACGGAGTTGTTTTTGTAGTTAGTAGTAAGCCTGGCACTTATATTGGTTCTACTGGTATAACCACCTTCCAAACTATCAATATATCCAAAGCGCCCGATACTTTTATTGGCTATTGCCCGTTCAGGAACCTGACCTGATGCATCCCACTCACTGCTAAGTGTAGATGCTATTACCATTAAAATGCTTTTCTTTCCAACACGTGTTCTGAGCTTTCCAAAAATATTGAACCGATTAAAATGTTGGGGTAGTTCAAAAGCGCCGTTTGAATATAAAAACTCGCTTGCCACGTACGCACTTGTTCCTTTTTCTTTCTGTTTAGTACCAAGCAAATCAATCATAGCAAGCGCACGAATAGTTTTGAATTGGCCTGCTTCTACTTTAATTGTGCTTTTATCGAGTATATTTATAGTTGAAAGATTTACATAACCGGCAGTTCCTAAATTACCCCGATCAGCGTAATATGGCCCCTTACCATAGTCTACTTTTGAAGTCAATTCAGGAATAAGAAAATGCAAATCAGCATATCCTTGTCCGTGAGCATGACTAACCATGTTAACGGGTAACCCATCAACACTTATATTGATATCAGTTCCATGATCGATATCAAACCCTCGTAAGAAAATTTGTTCTGCTTTTCCGCCTCCCTGATGTTGTCCTATAAATAAACCCGGCACCGAACGAAGTATATCTTGTGCAGATCTTGCCGGTTGCAAGTTTAAATCAATTTTACTGATTGTTTGAAATGACTGATTGGTGGAATGTGGGGTAATTACCACTTCTTTTAAATTAAGTACGCCTCGTTCTAATTCAATTCTTACCAGATCCAACCTTAAGTTAAGGTTTATTAGCTTTGTTTCAAAACCAATAAAAGATATTGAGAGTGCAATTATATTTTCAGAAAGATTTTTTGAAGAAACGGTTAAATTGAAATAGCCCTCTTTATCTGTCATAGTAGCTTTGCTACTGTTAAGGTCTTTGATATAAGCATATTCAAGCGGCTCGCGGGTCAACCTATCGATTACAATACCCTTTATACTTACTTGAGTAAAGGCCAAATTATAAAAGCCGATAAACAATAATGAAAAGAGAAGTTTCACTTCTATAATTCTTTTAAGGTTTCGTTGATGTCGAGTTCAACAACAGGTCCTAACTCATATGCACTCGAGGAGGCAAGTCTCAAAAATTTTTTGGCCGACTTATTATCACCATTGGCTTGGTAAATTTTACCCATATAGTAAAGTGCATCGGGTTCAAAGCAACTAGTCTCTACATAATTGTGAATTGTTTTTAATGCCTTTTCCTTTTGTCCATTTTTCAAATAAGCCCAGGCAAGCCAACTGAATGCTTCGCCAGTTGGCCGGTGTTGCACTTCTTTTTCAGCAATCACTAATGCAAGAGCGTTATTATTTAATTCATCGGCCTGTAAAGAAAAAAGATACTTATTATACATATCCCCATATAGTTTATCTGAAACTGTTTCAATAAACTCTTGGATATACTTGTCCTTTTCGATGGTGTTATTTTCAAAAGAAGCAATTTCAGCAAGCATAAGATCATAGTCAGGAACAGGATGTTGTTCTTTAAGATAATTGATAATCCGTTTCGCTTCTATTGTGTTCTTATCTTTCGAAAAAGCTAACCAAGCTATACCTTTCAGTGCATGATAATATTCAGGATCTTTTGCCAACACATCGAGATAGCAATTATAAGATTCCTTGAAACGGTTGGCGTGCCCGTACATATCCCCAAGGTTTGAGTTCGTCCATAAAATTATTGCCTTATTCGTTCCATTTTTTACGGTGGTCAATGCTTTTTCCATTAAAAGAATGGCTGCATCCAAATCACCCTCAGCATGATCCTTGTACTTTGCTTCGCGTATAAGATATTCGAACGCATTCTTATCTACTAATGAATTAAGCGCTTTTCGCGCCCGGTACTTGTTGCCAAGTTCCATAGCAACATCAAATTCCATTAAAACAGTATAATATTTATCATCACCTAATACCAATGCTGAATCGATATACAAAGAGGCTTGTTTAAATTTATGCTGTGTGATATAATTGGCTGCAAGTGAGCGATAGGTTCCGGAAGAATTTTTTCTATTCAATACGTTTACCAGTTGATAAAGACTATCAGCCTCATGAACTTCATGCACATTACCTGAGTAACTAAACCGCTGCATAAGTAGTGCAGCAATTTTTGTTCTGGAAACAATATCATCAGGTGCACTCTTAAACCTATTTTCCCAAAATAAAATTTCCGTGTCAATTTTTTTGAGTTGAATAGATTCATCTCTTTTTTGTAAATATTTTTGGTAATCCGTTGAACGAGTAATTTGCCGATCTGTTGATAACATAGAGCATGAACTACACATCCATAAAACTAAAATTGCTCCCAAAAAATACTTTATCATAAAAATAATTGAACGAGTGTGGTGTATTATAGAAAGTAAAGCGGAGCGTTTCCCCTCCGCTTTAAACTCTTTATTAATGCGGAGTAGCTAAATAAGGGAATGATGTTAAAAATGGTTTATCATTTGCTCCAACGTTATCACTGGTTAAGCCAGGATTTGCGGAATTTGTTGGTCCGCCAAAAATGAGTATTAGCTCCACATCAATTACATCATCATCTAATTTTCTTCCGGTGAGTACATTTGTACCATCGTAAAATGTAGTAGGAGCTGTTGTTGAGGCAGTCAACACATCAGTAGATAATACTCCTGCAAATGCTGGCGCATCCAATGTTAACAGATTGGTAGTATAACCAGGGTTCAACGCTAATAGTCTATCCTTAAATTTTGTATTAAATGCAGCGGCCATTGCAGAAGGAACAGTAGTATTAAAAACATCCTTATCG
>JBJXDV010000256.1:0-17701 GCA_046153465.1 Chitinophagaceae bacterium | reverse complement strand
ACGTATATAAAAGATCCCTTTTTTATTAACAAATATACCTTTTCGAAAACCACCGAAGCGGTGCCTATTAATTGGCAGGCCTGGAATTGGGGTGACGGGTCGGCGCCGGTTGGGGGCAACAACCCTGTTCATATTTTTGATTCTGCCAAAAGTTATAATGTTTGTTATAGTGTTAAACCCACCAGTGGTAATTGTACAACTACTGTATGTAAAAATATAGTAGTTAATCTTGTTAATGGATGCGATTCTCGTTTAACCATGACTAATCTTGGGGAACCCACCGCATTTCTCTTCAGTAGTTTACCATTTGCTAATCCTTCCAAAAAAAGGCATACTTGGATATTTGACAACAGCTATACCCTGGTTTCGAATTCTCAGGATTATGTACAAAAGCAATATTCTGCAAAGGGAACCGAATATGAATGGCTTGGTCAGCCTTATCAAACATTTAGGTACTCGCTAAATCCCGATTCACAGTTTCGGAAACTAAGACATGTAGTTTATGATTCGCTTACTGGGTGTGAATCATTTTATGATACAAGTTTTAAATTGTCTGCACGTATTCCAAAACTAAGTATTACCTATGTACGGCATCCGATTGTTCCCAATTATGTTACATTCTTTGCTCAAGACACAATTAATGGGGGCCCAGTTCCCTTTTATCCAAGAATCTGGAAAATTGAAGCCTGGATAGGTGGATATGGTGGGATACAATATGGACCTAATTCAACAACTTTAAATTATGCCGTTAGTCATACTTTTCCATCTTTGGGCATTTATCGAGTTGCCTTGATGCCACTTCTTCCAAATGAAAACATGGGTCGACAGGATATTTATGAGACTTTCATTAATATTGATAGTGTATCTCCATGTCCAGAATTACTCGATTTTAGTTATTATACTAATGCTTCAAATAATCTAAGTGTTGTTTTTACCCCGTATATTCAACCTTTTGGCATTTCCGGTTCCGGAAATTCTCAATGGATTTTTGGAAATGGTGATTCGACTTCGATTCTTAATGGAGGAATTTATGGCAGTACTTTTTATGAGTATTCAGGTATTGGCGCTTATAATGTTTGCCTGCGTTATTATTCCCCGGGTGGTTGTTTAAAACAAGTATGTAAAACGGTCGTATTAAATAATGTAGTTGATACCATTATTAGTCCAGGAAATAGTATGAATCTATCAGCAAGAATTCAAGGTAATAGTTATCAATGGCAAATAAATACTGAAAATGGCTATACCAATATTTCTGATAATGCCATTTATCAAGGCACTAACAACTTTCAGATGCGAATATTCCAGCCGCCTACATCTTTTTATAATAACAAGTACAGGTGCTTTGTAACAAGAATTAACGATACAATTTACAATGTTGAATATGTTTTAAAATTTCAAACTCAATGGTGGGGTATTTCCAATTCAGAATGGAATAATGCGAGTAATTGGAGTACAGGAAGAGTTCCTGATGAAAATACAGATGTCATCATCAGCCCTGGAGCATTAAACTTTCCAGAAGTAAACTCAAATAGTTCGGTTCGTAGTTTAACGATCAAACCTGGTGCAGTAGTAACCGTTAAAAATGGGTTTGTAATAACAATTAGAAAGTAATCAACGTGATAAAATTTTTTTGATGATTTGTGGATACTTTTTGATTATTGTCACTTTAAAAGACGTCATGCCGATTGCGTTATAATGCAATGAACGTATTTATATTATCTTGCCGTTCTAAATCAGTTCAACACATGAGAAAAATAGGGATACTCATCGTTCTTATAGGCATGCAGGTTATCGTTTTTGCCCAGGGTTCTATTAAATGGACCGCTGATGGAATGGGTTATCATAGAACAGAAGCGGGTGAAATCGTTCAGTACAGCCTTTCAGGAAATGTAAAATCTGTTTTAATAACTAAACAACAACTTACTCCAACTGGTCAGTCTAAAAATCTATCCGTTCGTAGTTTTTCATTTTCGCAGGATGGTACGGCTGCATTGATTTATACAAATACCAAAAAAGTATGGCGACTGGATACCCGCGGAGACTATTGGGTCTACAATAAAATAAATAATAGTTTAAAACAAATTGGTAAGGGTCGACCCGTTTCGTCCTTAATGTTTGCTAAGTTTTCACCCGATGCTACCAAAGTGGCTTATGTGAGTGAATATAATTTGTATGTGGAATATATTGCAAGCGGCGAAATAAAGGCACTAACAAAAGACGGTAACCGAAAATTTATTAATGGCACTTTTGATTGGGCCTATGAAGAAGAATTTTTTTGTAGAGATGGTTTTCGCTGGAGCCCCGATAGTAAACAAATTTCTTTTTGGCAGATAGATGCAAGAACTACCAAGGACTACCTGATGATCAATAATACGGATTCAATTTATCCGGTAGCCGTACCAGTAGAATATCCTATTGCCGGCGAAGCGCCTTCTCCTTATAAAATTGGCGTTGTAAATATCAGTACCGGCACAACGCAGTGGATGAAAATTCCAACCGACCCTGTGCTACAGAGTTATGTCCCTCGCATGGAATGGGCCGCAAACAATACTGAATTAATTATTCAGCATTTGAATCGCAAACAAAATGAGAGTTCTATTATTCTTTGTAATGTACAAACGGGGGATGCTAAAATAATTTATAAAGAAAAAGATTCTGCCTGGATTGATATTCTTCCGTTATGGGATAATGATTATACCTGGGGCGGATGGGATTGGTTAAACAATGCTAAAGAGTTTGTATGGCCTAGTGAAAAAGATGGATGGCGTCACTTGTATCGTATTAGCAGAGATGGGAAAAAAGAAACTCTCATCACCAATGGCAATTACGATGTAATGGATATTGCAGCTATTGATGAAAAAGGAGGATATATTTATTTTCATGCGTCGCCCGACAATGCAACACAAAAATATTTGTATCGTACTAAACTGGATGGTAAGGGTAAATTAGAATTGGTATCTCCTGCCAATCAAAAAGGAACGCATGATTATGATGTATCACCAACGGCCAAATTTGCCCAACATAGTTTTTCTAACTATTATACACCCTATGCAAATGAAATGATTTCCTTACCCGATCACAAAGGATTAAATGGAGAAAAAGTAAATGATGCAATAGCCAAAGCTGATAAAAGCAAATCAAATGTGGAGTTCTTTAAAGTGAAAACAGGTGAAGGGGTTGAAATGGATGCCTGGAAAGTTATGCCGGATAATTTCGACTCTACAAAGAAATACCCGGTGATTTTTTATGTGTACACCGAACCATGGGGCCAAAATGTAAAAGATCAGTTTGGGGTTGAACAAAATTTTTTATACCAGGGAGATATGGCGAAGGACGGATACATTTATATATCAATTGATAACCGCGGAACACCTGTGCCAAAAGGAAGAGCGTGGCGAAAAATAGTTTATCGGAAAATTGGCATTGTTAATATCCGCGATCAGGCAATGGCAGCAAAAGAAATTATGAAATGGTCGTTTGTAGATACGAGCAGGATAGGTGTATGGGGATGGAGTGGTGGTGGCTCCGCAACCCTTAACCTTATGTTTCAATATCCTGAAATTTATAAAACAGGAATTGCGGTTGCTGCTGTGGGTAACCAGCTTACTTACGATAATATTTACCAGGAGAGATATATGGGCCTGCCTCAGGAAAACCGCGAAGATTTCGTAAAGGGTTCACCAATTACTTATGCAAAAAACCTGAAAGGAAACTTATTGTACATCCATGGAACGGGCGATGATAATGTGCATTATAATAATAATGATATGCTTATTAACGAGCTGGTAAAGTATAATAAGCAGTTCCAGATGATGTCGTATCCAAACCGTACCCATAGTATTTCTGAAGGAGCCGGGACTAATAGACATTTAGCAACGTTGTACACACAGTACCTTAAATTGAATTGCCCTCCAGGAGCACGGGCAAACAACAGTTTAGGTGCAGATAAAAAGGGTTTTTAAATAATCAATAGATCGCTTAAAAATAGTATCGGATAAATAACTTTGTTTGCAGAAAGCAGGTAGCTGGGGTTCTCCAATTATTGACATTGGGCTAAGCCATTGGGTGGTTCTTTCTTAAATTGCCAGAAAATATTCTTTTCAATTTTAAGAATGTAGATAAAGCGTGCGCTGTAAATCAAGTCAGAATAGTTGTACCTGAATGATTTAAGGCTAATTTCTGAGAAATCGGAGAGTCAATAAAAAGCCTCTTTTATTCAGTCACAAAAAAGTCCAAAAATTCTTTTCTAAACTCTTTGCCAGAATGTTATATACGCCTACCTTCGCATCCCCGTTCGAAAAATGGGATAATAAGTATGTCTCAGCGAATTAGAATAAAATTACAGTCGTACGATCATAACCTGGTGGATAAATCTGCAGAGAAGATCGTTAAAACCGTGCGTAGTACGGGTGCGGTGGTTACCGGGCCAATTCCTTTACCAACGCGTAAAAAAATATTTACGGTACTGCGTTCTCCGCACGTAAACAAAAAGAGTCGTGAGCAATTTCAATTAAGCACGCATAAGCGCTTACTTGATATCTACACCTCTTCAAGTCGTACGGTGGATGCGCTGAGTAAACTGGATTTACCAAGTGGAGTAGAAGTAGAAATAAAAGCATAAAAGAAAGCACCCTGTTGGGGTATTATATATACCGGCAGGGTTTTTTCATGTAGTTCTTTAATCAACTTATCTGCAAACTCTTTAACAAGATAAAGCAGCGCTAAGTATAGTGTCGCTGAAAAGCGGCAATATTTAAACAACATTTAAATATGAACTAGCCCTTCGAGGTTAGTTTACTGTTGGTACTTCTGGAGCGTGAACTTTTGGTTCGTGTTTATAACTAAACTGGATTTAGTTTTCCATCAAGAAAAGGTCAACGGCAAACGGGGATTGAAGATCCGATCACACTTTCATCGGACCTGTCTCTTTAACCTTACAGGGGCACAAACTGTAAATAAGATGAAAGGTATTATTGGTAAGAAAATCGGGATGACGAGTATTTTTAGTTCCGATGGCAAGCAAACAGCTTGTACAATTATTGAAGCTGGGCCATGTATTGTTACCCAGGTTAAAACAATTGAAACAGACGGTTACAACGCACTACAAGTAGGTTTTGGTGATAAAAAAGAGAAGCATACCATTGCTGCAGAAAAAAATCACTATTCCAAAGCAAACACTCCAGCTAAAAAATTTATTAGAGAATTTCGCGATAGTTCAATGAAAATAGCATTGGGCGAAGCTATTACTGTTGACATATTTGCAGAAGGCGAAACCGTTGATGTGGTAGGTACTTCAAAGGGCAAAGGTTTTCAGGGTGTAGTAAAGCGTCATGGATTTCACGGAGTAGGTGGTCAGTCGCATGGTCAGCACGATCGTTCCCGCGCACCCGGTTCTCTTGGTAACTCTTCGGATGCATCCCGCGTTATGAAGGGCATGAAGATGGCCGGCCGTATGGGTGGCGATCGCGTAAAAGTGAAGAGCCTTAAAGTAATCAAGATTTTTACCGATAAGAATTATATACTCGTGAGCGGTAATGTTCCCGGTCATAATGGTTCTATTGTATATATACAGAAGTAAACTTTTAATTGAATTATCATGCAAGCAGATGTATTAAGTATAACAGGTAAAAAAACGGGGCGTACTGTTGAACTTCCGGAAGAAATATTCGGAATTGAACCGAATGACCATGTTATTTACCTGGCTGTTAAGCAATATTTGGCAGCAAATCGTCAGGGAACAAGTAAGGTGAAGACCCGTATGGAAGTAAAGGGTTCAAGCAAAAAATTACATCGCCAAAAAGGTACAGGTGGGTCAAGAAAAGGAAATATTCGTAACCCATTGTACAAAGGAGGAGGAACAATTTTTGGACCAAAGCCACGCGATTATGATTTTAAATTAAATCAGAAAGTAAAAGGATTGGCGAAATGTTCTGCACTTTCCTATAAAGCAAAAGAAAATAGCATATTGGTTTTGGAAGATGTAAAACTTGATCAACCCAAAACGAAAGATATAGTAAGTATATTAAAAGGATTGAAAGCCGAAGGGAAAAAAGTATTGTTTCTTACAGGAGAAGATAATATTAACCTTGTTCTTTCTTTACGCAATTTAACGAATGTAAAGGGTTTTCAGTTTAATGATATGAATACTTACGACATAGTAAATGCGCAAGTCATTGTATTTACAGAAGGATCTGTAAAAGCAATTGCAGAAGAGGTTAAAGAAATGAGCGCCAATTAAACATTAAAAAACAAAAAAGAGATGAAGCTCTCTGACGTATTAATAAAGCCGATTGTATCTGAGAAAAGTAACAAACTTACTGACGCCAGGAGAATCTATGCTTTTCGTGTAAGCCGCAAGGCAAACAAATTGGAAGTTAAAAAGGCTGTAGAAGAATTTTATGGCGTAAGTGTGATTGACGTAAATACGATGGTTGTTCCTGGAAAAAGTAAGAGCCGGTTTACGAAGGCTGGATTTATCAGCGGACAAAAACCGGCTTATAAAAAAGCCTACGTAACCGTGGGAGTGGGTGAAACTATTGACCTCTACGGAAGTATTTAAATGTGTAAGGAGGGAGTATAGAGTCTTGAGCCAGTAATCGATCGAAACAAACTCTGAACTGCCCGACTGAAAACTTTGAACAAAAAATGAATGGCGAGTCATACGCCGCAAAGGATTGACAATTTTTAAATAGTTATAATACACAACAATGGCACTAAGGAAATATAAACCAACTACTGCGGGTACACGCTGGAGAATTGGTAATGCATATGCAGAGATCACAGCGGATTCTCCTGAAAAAAGCCTCGTAGAAAAAGTAAAATCTACCGCTGGCAGAAACGTTCAGGGTAGAAGAGCTATGCGTTATATGGGTGGTGGCCATAAGAGAATGTACCGTATTATTGATTTTAAAAGAAATAAGAAGAATATAAAAGCAACGGTGGTATCTATTGAATATGATCCATACCGCACTGCCTTTATCGCGTTGTTGAATTTCGTTGATGGAGAAAAAAGATACATTCTTGCTCCGCAGGGACTAGCAGTAGGCGCAACCGTTATATCGGGAGATGATGCGGCACCTGAAGTAGGAAATGCGTTGCAAATGAAGTTTATGCCCCTGGGAACTAATGTTCACAATATTGAAATGCAGCCGGGTCAGGGCGGAAAGTTGGTGCGCAGTGCAGGAACTTCTGCTCAGTTAACCAATAAGGAAGATAAATATGCTGTACTCAAAATGCCTTCTGGCGAATTGAGAAAAGTATTGATCAATTGTTATGCTACGGTTGGAGTAGTTAGTAATAGCGATCATAGTTTGCAGAGTATGGGAAAGGCTGGTCGTAACCGTTGGAAAGGTATTAAACCGCGCACACGTGGTGTTGCGATGAACCCTGTCGATCACCCAATGGGTGGTGGAGAAGGTAAAGCTTCCGGTGGTCAGCCAAGAAGCAGGAATGGTCAGTATTCAAGAGGTCTTAAAACAAGAACAAAAGGAAAAGGAAGTGATAAGTTGATTATTCAACGTAAAGACGGTAACAAATTGGCGAAATAATAAATCTGCCTGGTAGAATGCAGGTAGATGTGGTTAAAAGGGAAGACGAGGTGAATCGCGAATAAAAAATATAAAACATCGTAAATTTTAAAGAATGGCTCGTTCAATTAAAAAAGGTCCTTATGTTGCTGTAAAGCTCGAGAACAAAGTATTGGCCATTAACGAAGGCAAGAGCAAAAAAGGGGTTATTAAAACCTGGAGCCGTCGTTCAACCATTACACCTGATTTTGTAGGGCATACGTTTGCCGTACATAATGGAAACAAGTTTATTCCGGTTTATGTAACAGAATTTATGGTGAGTCACAAACTTGGTGAGTTTGCGCCTACCCGTCAGTTCAAAGGACACTCTAGTAAAAAAGTAATGTAACACTGGTTATTGTTTGATAGGGTGTGGTATAACGTTATAGCCATCTGTCAAAGAAACCTAACCACAAAAAATAAGTAATGGAAGCACAAGCTAGACTCAGAAATTATCCTACATCACCCCGCAGAATGCGTTTGCTGGCTGATGAAATTCGTGGAACCCAGGTGGAGAAGGCATTAGCATTGTTGGAGCATCATCCGCAGCATTCTTCGACGCCACTATTTAAGCTATTAAAAAGTGCGATCAATAATTGGGAACAAAAGAATGAAGGACAAAGTGCAGCAGATTCCTCCCTCGTGGTGAAAACTATTTTTGTGGATGGAGCTCGTGCGATTAAAAGAATGTTGCCTGCGCCGCAAGGTCGTGCGTACCGTGTTCGTAAACGAAGCAATCATGTTACGTTAATTGTTGATGCAAAAACTATTGATAAAAAATTATAAACCAAAATATGGGTCAGAAAACAAATCCAATTGGTGCCAGGTTAGGAATCATCCGCGGATGGGAATCTAACTGGTATGGTAACAAAAGAGATTTTGCTCTTAAGTTGATTGAGGATAACAAGATTAGGAATTACCTGAATGCCCGTATCAATAAAGGGGGAATTTCAAAAATTGTTATTGAGAGAACACTTAATAAGCTAATTGTTACTATTCATACCTCTAAACCAGGTATCATCATTGGAAAAGGTGGTGGCGAGGTTGATCGTATCAAAGAAGAGTTGAAAAAATTGACTGGTAAAGAGGATGTTCAGATTAATATTCTAGAAATCCGCAGGCCGGAACTGGATGCGATGATTGTTGGAGATACTATTGCCCGCCAGATTGAAAGCAGGATTAATTATAAAAGAGCTATTAAAATGGCTATTGCTTCTGCGCTGCGAATGGGTGCTGAAGGAATAAAAATAAAAGTAAGTGGCCGTTTGGGCGGTGCTGAAATTGCCCGTTCCGAGGAAATAAAACAAGGCCGTACTCCATTGCATACTTTACGGATGGATATCGACTATGCAAGTGTGTTTGCGCTTACTGTTTACGGTAAGATTGGTATTAAGGTATGGATTTGTAAAGGCGAAGTATTGGGCCAGCGTGATTTGAACCCGAATTTTGTCGGAGGCAAAAGCGAAGTAAGTGATCGGAGAGACAGGCCAGGTACTGGTGGTGGTGAACGTGACCATAGACCAGGCGGTGATCGCAGAGATGATCGACGCGGCGGCGGTGGCGGAGACCGAAGAGGTGGTGGCGGTGCTGGTAGAAGTGGCGGTGCAGGTGGAGATAGAAGAGGTGGTGGCAGATAATTTTCAATAATGCGATTAACCATAAGGGTTATGCATATGGCAAATATGAATTAACACTGGCTACTACTAATAAAAGTAAGCCCGAAGCTAAAAGCTAAATATTATGTTACAGCCGAAAAGATCGAAACATAGGAAAGCACAGAAGGGACGTATTCGTACTACTGCTAAACGTGGAACTAGTATTGCATTTGGATCTTTTGCGCTTAAAGCAATGGAACCAATTTGGTTAACGAATCGTCAGATAGAAGCTGCACGTCAGGCTTTAACGCGTGCAATGAAAAGAGAAGGAAATGTGTGGATCCGGGTTTTTCCAGATAAGCCGATTACACGTAAACCACAGGAAGTAAGGATGGGTAAGGGTAAAGGTAACCCGGAATTTTGGGCGGCAGTGGTAGAACCAGGCCGTATCATTTTTGAGGCTGATGGAGTATCGTTGGCAATTGCTAAAGAAGCATTGGGACTGGCTGCGCAAAAATTACCAA
The DNA here is from genome assembly GCA_046153465.1 of Chitinophagaceae bacterium. Classification (GTDB taxonomy): domain Bacteria; phylum Bacteroidota; class Bacteroidia; order Chitinophagales; family Chitinophagaceae; genus Endoryza. The sequence continues at coordinate 8,017 of JBJXDV010000256.1, read as the reverse complement.
TTCGAACAAAGTTTATTGTGCGCGCCGACTTTGTAGCATAACCTGATAATTATCAAAATCGAAATAATATGTCAAAGAGAATAGATTTTGTAACAAGTATAAAAGATCAAACCGAAGCAGAACTGAAGGCAAGAGTTCAGGAAGATGAGATGCGCTTAAAGAAACTCGAGTTTGCTCACGCTGTTACACCATTGGAAAACCCAATGAGTATACGTGATTTGAGAAAAGATATAGCTCGTTTAAAAACAGCGTTAAGGAGCCTTCAATTGGGAGTCTGAATACTATGAATGAGCGTTACTGTTTTTATGCTAACAATGTTAATGGTAATCTGAAATAAAAAAAGTTTTTAATTGCTGGTGTTTGCAATATCAGCTCAAAGCTTAAAAAAAAATGGAAGAAAGAAATCTTCGAAAAACAAGAACTGGGGTAGTTACAGGAAATAAAATGGATAAAACCATTACCGTAGCAATTGAAAGAAAAGTAAAACACCCCATTTATGGAAAATTCGTAAAGAAAACCTCCAAGTTTCATGCACACGATGAAAAAAATGAGTGTACAGTGGGCGATACTGTTAAGATAATGGAAACACGCCCATTGAGTAAAACAAAACGTTGGAGATTGGTGGAAGTGGTAGAAAAGGCAAAATAAGAAAAACAAAAGCCTTGGCATAATGCTATTGGTCTGGAGTTTAACAGGTATAAAATTTAGGCAAAGAGCACATGGCTCGTAGCCAACACAGCTAAAGCTAAATAATATGATACAGCAAGAAAGCAGATTGAACGTAGCGGATAATAGCGGTGCTAAAGAAGTATTGTGTATCCGTGTACTGGGTAATAGCGGACAGGATTATGCGCGGATCGGCGATAAAATTGTTGTAACTGTTAAAGATGCCATTCCGGCTGGAGGCATTAAAAAAGGAACAGTGGCAAAAGCTGTAATTGTTAGAACTAAAAACAAGTTACGTCGCAAAGATGGTTCCTATATCCGTTTCGATGATAATGCAGTAGTGTTGTTGAATCAAAGTGATGAACCACGTGGTACCCGTATTTTTGGACCAGTTGCCCGGGAGTTGCGTGATAAAGGTTATATGAAAATTATTTCCCTGGCGCCTGAAGTATTGTAAGAAGCCAGTTGATTGTAATTAAGCAATACAAACAAATGGCGGTCATAAAAAAGTAAACTTGCTTCTAGCCCAGCGCTATAAGCCCAAAGCGAAAATAAATGAACAACAGATTTAAAGCGAAGTTTAATATTAAAAAAGGGGATAGTGTGGTAGTGATTACCGGTGATGATAAGGACCCTAAAAAATCGCGGAAAGTATTGGAAGTTTATCCCGATGTTTCCAAGGTATTAGTAGAAGGTGTAAATATTATGACGCGCCATACTAAACCTTCTGCAAAAAATACCAAAGGAGGAATCGTAAAAAAAGAAGCGCCAATTCATATTAGTAATATTATGCTGTTTGACGCTAAAAGTGGAAGCGGAAGTAAAGTGAAGCGTACAAGGGAAAATGGTAAACTGATTAGAGTAGCAAAAAAATCTGGCGAAGCGATTAAGTAAGGAAACTACGAACAGTTAGCCAAAAGGTTACGTGTTCGGCAAACGAAATAAATAACAGCTATAAAATTGCTATGAGTTCGCAAATTGCGGTTTATAGCTTAAAGTTTTTAAAATGAGCACAACTAAATATACTCCGAGACTAGTCACCAAGTATCAACAAGAAGTGGTACCTGCGTTGATGAAACGTTTTAGCTATGGCACAAAAATGGAAGTTCCCCGCCTGGAGAAGATTTGTTTAAATCGTGGTGTAAACGGTGCCGTAACTGACAAAAAATTAATTGATGTGGCAATGGAAGAACTGACTACGATTACAGGTCAAAAAGCAGTTGCGACGATGTCTAAAAAAGATATTTCGAATTTTAAGCTTCGTAAGAGTATGCCGATAGGTGTTCGGGTAACCTTAAGAGGTACTAAAATGTATGAATTTCTCGATCGTTTGGTTGCTACTGCATTGCCACGTGTAAGAGATTTTAAAGGAATTAGCGAAAAAGCATTCGATGGCCGCGGAAATTATACCCTCGGAATTACAGAACAAATTATTTTCCCGGAGATTGATATTGATAAGGTAAATAAAATTACCGGTATGGATATCACTTTTGTAACTACTGCTGCTACTAATGAAGAAGCCTATGAGTTATTAAAAGAATTGGGAATGCCTTTTAAAGCAAAAGTATTAGAAGAAGCATAAGTATTCATAGTAAAGAATAAGCAAGAGAAAAAGACTCGCTATCTGAGACTAAAATTTAAATACGAAATAAAAAATGGCAAAAGAATCAGTAAAAGCCAGACAACGAAAAAGAGAACGCCTGGTAGCACTGCACGCCGAAAAACGTGCCACACTAAAAGCAGCCGGTGATTGGAAAGCTTTGGACCAAATGCCAAAGAATTCATCTAAGGTTCTTTTGAAAAATCGTTGTCAGTTAACCGGACGCCCAAAGGGATATATGAGATACTTCGGATTATCTCGTATAATGTTCCGTGATATGGCATTGGCAGGTAAGATTCCGGGGGTACGTAAAGCGTCCTGGTAAAATTTCGGGTGAGCATCAATGTTGGTAATGGAAAAAATTACTAATTAAAGCATTCTTGTTCCCGCATCATAAAATTGTGAACTGATTAATTTATATAAACATGGTAACTGATCCTATTGCTGATTTCCTGACCAGAGTTCGTAACGCTCAAATGGCAGGACACCGTATTGTGGAGATTCCGGCTTCTAACCTGAAGAAGCGTATCACTGAAATTTTATACGACCAGGGATATATCCTTAAGTATAAATTCGAAGAAGATACTAAGCAAGGTGTGATAAAAATTGCATTGAAGTACGATGCGCTGACTAAGGAGCCAGCTATCAGGTCGATGGAGCGCATCAGCCGACCAGGCTTACGTCAATATGCAAGCCCTGCAGAATTTAAAAGAGTGAAAAATGGTTTAGGTGTAGCTATACTCAGTACCTCTAAGGGGGTAATGACCGACAAACAGGCTAAGTCTCAAAATGTGGGTGGTGAAGTTTTGTGCTTTGTATATTAATAGCAAATGATTAAAGAGCAATTTGCTTTTTAAATAACAAGTTGATACATTAAGCCGAACCTATACAGGCTGACCGGTTAACTTGTTAATATTGAAAATTGATTGTTGAAAATTGAAATTTTAAAAACATGTCTAGGGTAGGAAAAAAGCCGGTAGTGATCCCATCAGGTGTAACTGTTACAGTTGGTGCCAACAATGTAGTTACTGTAAAAGGTCCAAAAGGAGAATTGAAAGAATCTATTGACCGGGATATTAAAGTAGAAGTAAAAGATGGTCAGGTAGAATTTTCGCGGCCAACCGATCAGATACGTCATCGGGCAATGCATGGTCTTTATCGTGCCTTAATTGCTAACCTGGTGAAAGGAGTTACTGAAGGATATAAAAAGAATCTTGAATTGGTCGGAGTAGGTTATAAAGCTTCTAACCAGGGTAATTTACTGGATTTATCACTTGGGTTTTCTCACAATATTGTATTTGAAGTTCCAAAAGAATTAAAATTGGGTACGGCTCAGGAAAAAGGCCAGAACCCAATGATTAGTTTGGAAGGAATCGACAAACAACTGCTTGGACAGGTAGCTGCTAAAATCCGCGGCTTACGTAAGCCAGAGCCTTATAAGGGAAAGGGTGTTAAGTATGTGGGAGAATTTATCCGCCGTAAAGTGGGTAAGGCTGCGGGTAAGTAATTGCAAGGTTTATAACTGGATGTTTATTCTGATAAACTTCAATTTTAAAGCGAAGATCATTAATAAAGGAAATTTTTCCGGCAAAATCGGAAACATAAAATAAAGAGCAATGAGTACTAAATTAGAAAGAAGGCAAAAGATTCGATATAATATTCGTAAAAAAATATCGGGTACTGCACACAAACCAAGATTGTCTGTTTTCAGAAGCAATATGGATATATATGCACAACTTATTGATGACGATAATGGAGTAACACTCGCCGCTGCTTCAACTCGTGAAAAGGATATCGCGGCGCAGAAGTTACCAAAAGTTGCAAAAAGTAAACTGGTGGGTACTAAATTGGCGGTTAAAGCAAAGGACCTTGGAATAACTACGGTTGTTTTTGACCGTGGAGGTAACCTATATCATGGTCGTGTTAAGAGTGTGGCAGATGGTGCGCGTGAAGGCGGATTGCAATTCTAAATTCAAATCTTACATTTCAAATAGAAATAATGTCAAACGTTAATCTAAGTAAAATTAAAGCTGCTGATCTTGAATTGAAAGAAAAAGTAGTTTCTATCAACAGGGTTGTAAAAACTACTAAAGGTGGTCGTGCTTTTAGTTTTTCTGCACTTGTAGTTGTTGGAAATGGACTTGGGATAGTCGGTCATGGTTTGGGTAAAGCAAAAGAAGTACAGGAAGCAATTACTAAAGGAATTGAAGATGCAAAAAAGAACCTGATAAAAGTGCCTATCATGCATGGTACGATTCCACATGATCAATTGGCAAAAGAAGGTGCTGCAAAAGTATTCATTAAACCTGCAGCTCACGGTACTGGTGTGATCGCCGGAGGCAGTATGCGTGCAGTACTTGAAAGTGCCGGCGTTACCGACGTGTTGGCTAAGTCACTCGGTTCTGCTAATCCACATAACGTGGTGAAAGCAACTTTTAAGGCATTGGCTTTATTGCGTGAACCAATCACTATTTCAAAACAGCGCCGGATCAATTTGAAGAAAGTTTTTAACGGTTAAGGCATCCCCTAACCCCTACAAGTAGGGGCTTTCGGAAGTCTCAGAATAATATTAACGGAACGGTATATAATTTATAACGAATTTTAAAAACCCTCCCCCTTTGGGGGAGAAGGAGGGGCAATGAAAAAGATTAAAATAACATTGGTAAAAAGTCCTATTGACAGACCTGAACGTCAGAAACAAACCCTGATTGCATTAGGTTTAAATAAGACAAATTCCAGTAAGGAAGTTGTTGCTACACCACAAATACTTGGTATGGTACGTAAAGTAACGCACCTTTTAAAAGTGGAAGAAGTATAATATCAACTTTCAGGAAGTAAGATTTCGAAGTTAAATTGTATTCATCTTACTATTATTAATTAATGCGAGGGGAGATTCCCCGTAAGTAAAAATCAACTTCAATGAAACTACATGAAATCAGGCCCGCTAAAGGTGCCACTAAAAAAGTAAAAAGATTAGGACGAGGTGAAGCTTCAGGTAAGGGTGGTACATCTACAAAGGGTAATAAAGGACACCAGGCTACGAGTGGATTTAAAAACAGACGCTCACACGAAGGTGGTCAGATGCCAATACAACGTAGAGTTCCTAAACGCGGATTTAAAAATTTTGGTCGTGTTGAATATAAAGTATTTAATATCGGCCAGGTAGAACACCTGGTTACTAAATATGATTTGAAAGAATTTTCTTTGGAGACCTTATATGTAAATGGGTTATCTGGAAGAACCGATCTTATTAAACTGTTAGGGAATGGGGAATTGAAAACTAAAATTGTTTTCAAAATAAATGCCGTAAGTGAAAAAGCAAAAGCTGCTGTAGAAGCTGCTGGCGGTTCAGTAGAAATAGTAAAGTAATTTTGCGTAACTTGTCAGATGCATTTTAAATGCGCCTTTTTTGTTTTATGCTATCACAAAAAATTTCTGCAATTCAGTGAAAAAATTCATACAAACACTAAAAAATATCTGGAGCATCAACGAGCTTAAAAGTAAGATGTTGGTTACCCTGATCCTGATTGCTATCTATCGCCTGGGTTCGCATATTACCTTACCCGGTATTGATCCCAATAAATTACCTACTGGTGGAAGTGGAACTGGTATTCTTGGATTGATTGATGCATTTGCCGGTGGAGCATTTTCACATGCTTCGATACTTGCTATTGGAATTATGCCTTATATATCTGCATCAATATTTATGCAGTTGATGACGATTCTTTACCCTCCTTTTCAAAAAATGCAAAAGGAAGGTGATAGTGGCAGAAAAAAAATAACTCAGTATACCCGTTTTCTTACCATCATAGTTGCAGCATTACAGGCGAGTGCATACGTTGCATTTTTACATAGCCCAGGTTATAAAGAAGCAATCATCCCTTCTTATGAGCCCCTGTTCTGGTTGTCCACTACCGTTGCATTGTCGGCCGGTAGTTTGTTTGTAATGTGGCTCGGCGAACGTATTACTGATAAAGGATTGGGTAATGGTAGCTCAGTAATTATCATGGTGGGAATTCTTGCGCGACTTCCCGAAGCGATGGTTCAGGAGTTTATTTCTGTTACTACCAAATATTCGGGTGGTGGTGGATTATTATTATTTGTTTTACGAATCAGTATTTTAGTTGGTATAATAATGGGTTTGATTATTCTTATCCAGGGTGTGCGTAAGATACCTGTTCAATATGCAAAGCAAATTGTTGGTAACAGGCAGTTTGGTGGTGCAAGGCAATTTTTGCCGATTAAAGTAAATAGTGCAGGTGTTATGCCTATCATTTTCGCACAGGCGATTATGTTCCTGCCAACGCTATTACAGAATTTCGAAACTACACAGGGACTTGCAAAAATATTTAATGATCATAGTAACGTGTGGTATATGATCATTTATGCCATTATGGTTATCGGGTTTACGTTTTTATATACTGCGTTAATTTTTAATCCAAAGCAAATTGCAGATGACCTGAAACGTAATAACGGATTTATACCAGGTGTTAAGCCCGGCCAGCCAACTGCTGATTATATTGGTTCAGTAATGGATAGAATTACACTACCGGGCGCAGTATTACTAGCCCTTGTTGGAATTTTACCAGGTTTTGCTCAACGTTTAGGTGTTCAGCAATCATTCTCATCTTTTTTTGGAGGCACTTCGCTCCTGATTATGGTAGGGGTAGTTTTGGATACGCTTCAGCAAATAGAAACACAACTGCTCATGCGTCAATATGATGGTTTGATGAAGAGCGGAAGAATACAGGGAAGACAAACGTCCTCTTCTCCGGTATCAATGTAAAAAATAAAATTGTATTTTTATAAACCTGACATGCGCATCCCGGCAATGTCAGGTTTTTTAATGAGTATTCTTTAGTGGCTGTTGTAAAAGGGACTAATAGTGTAATAGTATGATTTATTATAAAACAGAAGCAGAAATTGAGTTAATACGCCAGAGTGCGTTGCTGGTTGGCAAAACAATTGCCGAAGTTGCAAAATTGTTGAAACCAGGCGCAACTACTGCTGAACTTGATAAACTTGCTGACGAATTTATCCGCGATAACCAGGCTGTTCCTTCATTTAAAAATTTTAAAGGCTATCCTTTTGCTTCCTGTATTTCAGTAAACGATGCAGTTGTTCATGGATTTCCCAATAAAAATGAATTACAGGACGGCGATATTTTATCTGTAGATATTGGCGTATTTAAAAATAATTATCATGGAGATAGTGCCTATACTTTTGCTATTGGTGATGTAAGTAAGGAGGTACTCACCTTAATGCGGGTTACGAAGGAATCTTTATATAAGGGGATAGAAAAATCGGTTTCGGGTAATCGTGTGGGTGATATCTCTTATGCTATTCAGGATTATTGCGAAAAGCAACACAAATATGGAGTTGTACGTGAGTTGGTTGGTCATGGCCTGGGTAAACAGTTACACGAAGATCCACAGGTACCCAATTTTGGTAAGCGGGGCACAGGACCAAAGATGCAGGAAGGGATGGTGATTGCCATTGAACCCATGGTAAACCTTGGCGTAAAAGAAGTATGGTATGATGAGGATGGCTGGACAGTTCGTACAAAAGATGGAAAAGTTTCGGCTCATTACGAACATAACATTTGTGTTCGTAAAGCTAAAGCGGATATACTTTCATCCTTTGAGGAGATTGAAAAAGCAGAGAGAGCAAATGCGAATCTGCAATCTTCCTACTACTAATTTATTCACTTATCCAACTGAGGTTTTAGTTGTACATAGCTCCACGCCGTAA
>JBJXDV010000255.1:0-7814 GCA_046153465.1 Chitinophagaceae bacterium | reverse complement strand
CTGTTATTAGCTTGTTGTGATTTAAGCAAACGCAAATTATTTTTTTGTCATCTCCAAAATTGCTGTTTCGCCTTTAAATAGAGTTAAAAGCGAATCCTTTGTAACGGAATAGGACGATACTTCTTTTACACGCTGCATAAAAATTGATTCTCCTTCGCCGGTACAAAAACGATTTGTCATGGATACGGGTTCCATAAATTTTATAGCAAATCCATCTTTATCGAGCTTTCCGGAAAATGAATTACATCCTGTATGGCCGCTTGCAATTTTTTGTTCCAGGTCAAAAACAATAACAGGAATTTTTTTAGGATACAATTTCTCAAAAGCTATTGAAATTCCTGGCAGCGATTTTAATTGCCATGTTCCCTGCAAAGTGCCTGTATCTTTCATCGGTTTATTGTTAAGGGTGTTTTGCGTAGAGGAGCTTTTACATGAAAGCAACAAAATAATAACAATCACTTCGATGCAGTATATTTTTTTCATTGGCAAATTTCTTTATCAATTGAAGATTATTATTATCCGGTAACGGAGAAACTAATTTGTAAACCAGCAAAAATTTAGGTTAATTGTCACTTTTTAATTCCTCAATATTTTTTCAATAGCCAGCAATTCTTCACTTGAAAAAGACAGGTTATTCAGCGAATCAATATTATCATCAAGTTGTTTTACTGAACTTGCCCCAATTAATACTGTAGTAATTCGCTTATCTTTCAACAACCATGCAATCGCCATTTGCGCTAGAGACTGACCGCGTTTTGACGCCAGCGAATTCAACTTCTTTACTTTTTCTATCTTGTCTGGAGTAACTTCGGCCGATTGCAAATGCCCATGTTCTTTGCCTGCTCTTGAATTTTCGGGTCTGCCTTTGAGATATTTATTAGTAAGCAAACCCTGAGCAAGAGGTGAAAAAGCAATACATCCTATTCCATTTTTTTCCAAAACATCCAATAGTCCGTCTTCTACCCATCGTTCAAACATAGAATATTTTGGCTGGTGAATAAGACAGGGTGTTCCCAATTGCTTTAATATTTCGATGGCCTTTGCAGCTTCCGGTGCCTGATAACTGGATATGCCGGCATAAAGTGCTTTGCCACTTCTAACAGCATAATCCAGAGCCATCATGGTTTCTTCTAATGGAGTATTTGGGTCTGGCCGGTGCGAATAAAAAATATCAACGTACTCGATACCCATTCTAGTTAAGCTTTGATTTAAGCTTGCGATTAAATATTTCCTCGATCCCCATTCACCATAGGGGCCGGGCCACATTAAATAACCAGCCTTGCTCGAAATAATTAATTCGTCGCGGAGGTGACCTGTAAAATCTTTTTTAAGGATCGTTCCGAAATTTGTCTCTGCTGATCCTGGCTCAGGACCGTAATTATTCGCCAAATCAAAATGAGTAATGCCTCTGTCGAATGCGCGGCGTATCATCGATCTCCCATTCTTGAAATCATCTACCGACCCAAAGTTATGCCATAGACCAAGAGATATTGCAGGTAGTTGAATACCACTTTTACCACAACGATTGTATTGCATGGCATCGTATCGGTTCTTTGTTGGAGTGTACATGTAATATTATTATTTTGTTATCTAAAAATTTAATCGTGAATTGTGATTGGTCAATAGTGAATGGTCAATTGTCAATAGCGAACAGTCAATTCCATATACCTATTCTTTAATAATTGAGACACTATCCCATAATGTGTGTAAGTAAAATTATTAGGGTTTAGCTTTGTTATTCACCATTCATCATTCACAATTCACAATTCATCATTCACTCCAGGTTCACTACAATTCTTCCTCTCGTTTTTCCTTTCAAGATGCTATCAATATAGATATTATTTAATTCTTCCAACGAAACCTCTTTTGCAATTGAATTGAGTTTGTCCTTAATGTTCCATTGGGTACAAAGTTTATCCCAAATAATTAGTTTCTGATTCATCGGCATTTCTGCAGAGCCCACACCAACCAGGCTAATACCATTTAATATAAAAGGATATACTGTTGTTTCAAGCTTTGCCGAATCTACCAATCCTGTACTCGCTACCGTACCTTCCAGTTTGCATCCTTTCAATAAAGTGGCTAATGTATTTCCACCTACTGTATCAATAGCACCTGCCCATTGAGGCTTGAGCAGGTTTCGTCCGGAAGTATCATTCACCCATTCTCTTTTTTCAACACGGCTCGCGCCAAGTTGCTTTAGATAATCCCATGAATTTTCTTTTCCGCTAATAGCAATTACCTCGTACCCAGCTGACGAAAGAATAGCAGTTGCTAAGCTCCCTACACCACCTGTTGAACCAGTAATTACGATTGGTCCTTTTGCAGGCGATTGCTCCATCAACTCCATTTTATATAAGGCGGTCGCCGCGGTAAAACCAGCCGTACCAATAATCATTAATTCTCTTAATGAATAGTGGGCAGGTTTTTTTACAATCCATACAGCAGGTACGCGAATATATTGCCCGAAACCACCACAGGTATTCATTCCCAAATCATAACCGGTAACAATAACCTCATCACCTACTCGAAAGCCTGGATGCAAACTCTCTTCAACAATTCCAGCAGCGTCAATACCCGGGGTATGTGGGAATTTTTTAGTAATACCTTTATTGCCAGTTGCAGATAATGCATCTTTATAATTTAATGCAGAGTACTTCACGCGAATCAATACTTCCCCCTGCGGCAAATCATCAATAGTTCTTTCTTTGATCGCGCGCTCAAAACGCCCATCTGCATTTTCTGTAACCAACATTGCTTTAAACCGCATGTTTTTTCTTTTGAATTCTAATCCCAAACAAAAAATATTCGGAATACTGTTGCCTGTTTACTTTTATTTTATTCCTGCATCCCTGAAACACACTTCGCCTGCTATTTACTCTTTATATCTTTTTTATCTTTAAGATTTTTGAACCACTATCTGTCCTTCATATCTCTTTACCTCGCTATATACTCTTTATTACTCTTTTCTCCTTTGGCTCTTTGCTTTCTATTCACTTATTTTATCTCTACCTTCTCTTTGCTCAGATTAGTTAAAACAGCGTCTGAACCCCATTCGCTTTTTTATTCTCATGTTCCAATAACCATTTTTTTCGCCATAATCCTCCTGAGTAACCAACCAAATCATTTTTAGAACCAATCACCCTGTGGCAAGGAACTACTATGGCAATATGGTTTCTTCCATTGGCAGATGCTGCCGCACGAATTACTTTGGTATCTCCAAGCCTTTTTGATAATTCAAGATAGCTGATGGTTCGTCCGAAGGGGATATTCAATAATTCATGCCAAACTTTTTCTTGAAATTCAGTGCCCTCCTGGTTAATTGCAAATTCAAAAATTCTACGGTCTCCATGAAAATATTGAATCAATTCTTCCATTGCCTGTATCGCCAGAGTAGGTAAATTATTTTTTGAGTTTTCAGTAGGAGGCTCTTTACTGGTATCCATAAACTGCAGCTCGCTTATAAAAGTGCTGCTGCCTTTAATCTTTAGTAATCCAACAGGTGAATGATAGTATGATTGAAAAAAATCCATTTATTTTTCTGGTATTCGAGAATCAAAACTAATTATCAGAATTCTTCAGTTAATGACCAAGTACCTTTTTGCCTACATCGAACAACAATTGTTTTTCTAACAATACTAAAACAGACGCTCGTACATCAGCCGTCATAGCTCACCTCCCGTGCCTCTAACCTCTATCATCCAATTCTCCATCCATTTTCCACTTTTCGATCGGGAGCCAATAAAATTACTTCATTTTTGTCGGTGTAAATTCCCAGCACCAGGCATTCGCTAAAAAAGTTGGCGATTTGTTTTGGAGGGAAGTTTACCACTGCAACAACCTGTTTTCCTAAAAGTTCTTCTTTATTGTATAGCGTCGTTAATTGTGCACTCGATTGTTTATAACCCAATTCGCCAAAATCTATTTTTAATTGATAAGAGGGTTTTTTAGCTTTCGGAAAATCCCTAACTTCCGTTATCGTTCCGGCCCTGATATCAATTTTTGAAAAATCGTCCCACGTTATGGTCATCAAGTAAAATTTTCACTAAATATAAAACAAACACGGTTATGAAACGTACAGCAACAGCAATTTGGAATGGATCAGGAAAAGAAGGAAATGGAAACCTTACAACTCAGAGCAAGGTTCTTAGCAATACATCTTATGATTTTAAATCAAGGTTCGCTGATGGATCCTTTACAAATCCGGAAGAACTAATAGCGGCAGCCCATGCTGGATGTTATGCTATGAAATTAAGTTTTGTTTTAGGAGCTGCAGGTTTTACGGCGGAATCGCTGGAGGCCACCGCGACTATTACTTTAGGAGATGGCATTATTACCAATTCTGATATTGTTTTGAAGGCAAAAATACCTGGTATTGACGCTGCAAAATTTCAGGAATATGCCGAAGATGCGAAAGCAAATTGCCCAATAAGCAAATCATTGAATGCTGCCATAAGCCTGGAAGCAAGTTTGGTGTAAGCTGAGAGTGGTGAATAGTAAATGATCAATCAGGAAAAACTAAGCGTATTGATATTTTCCATTATTCACTATCAACCATTCACAATTCATCATCATTAATTCTAATAGTACAGATATGCCACTTAAAAAAAAGAATTCTATTGGTCGACGAAATTTTCTTCGGGACAGTTCCTTAGCTGCGGCTAGTTTTTTTATTGTGCCTCGGCATGTGTTGGGCAGGGGATTTATAGCGCCTAGTGATAAGTTGAACATAGCGGGTATTGGTGCGGGTGGGAAAGCGGAAGTAAATCTGCCCTATGCATGGAATAAGGGTGCCGAGAATATTGTGGCTCTTTGCGATGTAGATGATCGCATGGCCGTAAAAGCACGTAAACAATGGCCGAAAGCTCCATACTACCGGGATTATCGGGAATTATTGGAAAAGGAAAATAAAAATATTGATGCGGTAATCGTTACAACTCCCGATCATATGCATGCAGTTATTGCGTTAGCAGCAATGCAAATGGGAAAACATGTATATGTTGAGAAGCCGCTAACCCATGATATTTATGAGGCCCGGATACTTACACAGGCTGCCCATAAATACAAAGTGGTTACTCAAATGGGTAATCAGGGAAGTAGCGGCGATGATACCCGTAACGTAGAAACATGGATACAGGAGGGTGTGATCGGAGATGTGCATACCGTACATGTATGGACGAATCGCCCAACGTGGCCACAGGGTATTGCGACCCCCAAAGGAAAATTTGAGATACCAAAAGAAGTAGATTGGGATTTGTGGTTAGGTACAGCTCCTTACCGAGAATTTAATCCAACATACATTCCGGCTATCTGGCGGGGATGGGTAGATTTTGGAACAGGATCCTTAGGTGATATGGGCTGTCATTTTATTGATGTTCCGTTTCGTGCATTAAAACTCGGATATCCTACGGCGGTAGAATGCAGCGTTACCAGAACTTATACCGGTTTTTTCCAGGAAGTTTTTTATACAGATAGTTACCCGCTTTCTTCTAAAATACATATTCAATTTCCCCAGCGGGATAAAATGATTCCGGTAGAAATGATTTGGTATGATGGAGGCATTACACCCAAGCGGCCACCTGAATTATTACCTGATGAGCAATTAGGAGAGTGGGATGGCGGAATCTTGTTTGAAGGAACAAAAGGTAAAATTATGGCAGGACTATTTGGAAGAAAGCCAACCTTACTTCCAACAAAAAGAATGAAAGAAGTAAATTTACCTGCTGCTAAACAAGCCTTAGTTCCCGGTGGCACAGAAGGTCATCAAAATCAATGGACGGCCGCTTGTAAAAAGGGATACGGATCCTTCACCAGTTCTAATTTTGATATAGCAGGGCCACTTACAGAAACTGTTTTAATGGGTAATTTAGCGGTGAGAAGTTTTTTTCATAAACAGGGAAATGATTTTCCGGGTCGTAAACAATTGCTGTGGGATGGCATGAATATGAAGATCACTAATTTTGAACAGGCAAATCAGTATGTGAAAAGACAGTACCGGGGAAGCTACAAATTGGAGTTATAAATAATATAAACATAATCTTAAATAATAATGCACACATGAAAAAAAACAAGCATAGCAACAGATCGAGAAGAGATTTTATTGTTAACAGTTCAATGGCAGCGGCTGGATTTTTTATTGTACCCCGGCATGTATTGGGCCGTGGTTTTATTGCACCCAGCGATAAACTGAATCTTGCCGGCATCGGCGTTGGAGGAATGGGAGAATCTGGATTAAATGAATTTTCTAAAAGCCCGAAAGTAACAGTTACTGCATTGTGTGATGTAAGTGACAAGGCTGCCGCTGGTTCAAGAAAAAAATTCTCGAAAGCACCTTATTATAAAGATTTTCGGGAAATGCTTGAAAAGGAAAAAAACAATATTGATGCCTGTTATATTGCCACACCGGATAATACCCATGCCGTTGCAACAATTGCCGCAATGCAATTAGGTAAACATGTTTATACGCAAAAGCCGTTGACGCATGATATTTATGAAGCCAGGATATTGACAGAAGCAGCAAAAAAATACAAAGTCGTTACCCAAATGGGCAACCAGGGGGGTAGTGGCGATGGCGTGCGCAGAACGCAGGAATTGATAAAGTCGGGAATGATTGGCGATGTAACAAAAGTTGACTGCTGGACTAACCGTCCCGTATGGCCGCAAGGTATACCGACGCCGTCAGGCAAATTTGATACTCCTTCCGAATTAAATTGGGATCTATGGATTGGTCCTGCAAAAATGATCGATTACAATCCTGCTTATTTACCTTTTAACTGGAGGGGATGGTGGGCTTTTGGTACTGGTGCGCTCGGTGATATGGCATGTCATATTATGGACCCCGTCTTTCGTTGCCTGCCGATTGATTATCCCACAGATGTAGAAGCAAGTGTTGCCACGTTTTGGAAAGAAATGTGGAATGATTCACAAAACCAGGATAGTTGTCCCGCTTCTTCGATTATTCATTTAACATATCCACGTAAGGACAATAAGTCGAAAACAATTAAAGTATCCTGGTATGACGGCGGATTGTTACCGCAGAAGCCAGATGAGTTACTACCCGAAGAACCATTTGGCAATTGGGATGGTGGTGTTTTGTTTACCGGAACAAAAGGGAAATTATTAGCCGATTGTTATGGAGCCAATCCGAGGTTACTACCAACAACCCGCATGAAAGAAAAATTACCACCGGAAACAATTAAAAGAGTTCCGGAAGGGCACTATATTCAATGGATAAACGCTTGTATGGAGGGCTACGGCAAAGGGGTAACCAGTTCGCCATTTGAATTCGCGGGGCCATTCACAGAAAGTATTTTAATTGGCAACCTTGCGATTCGTAGTTTCTTTATCAAGAATCCTTCATTAAAAGGATTGGAAGATAAATATCTTGGGCGTAAGCGTTTGTTATGGGATGCAAAGAATATGAAGATTACAAATTTTGATGATGCCAACCAATTTGTTAAACGCGAATATAGAGATGGATACAGTTTAAGTTTGTAATAATTTTTTATTGAAGATAAAATTTAAAAAGTGAGGCGAAAGCTTCACTTTTTATTTTATAAATATTCTTTAATTTTTAATAACGGGTACATCCTTTTGAAATCTTTAGATCATAATTGTACTCTTCGATTTGTAGTTTATATAATTTTTTTGTAACATCCTTTTATTTTACAAATACTAAAAAGACACTCTCGATTTTTCTAACGCAATTCTGGTTAATACTAGTTTGAGTAGGTTTAAGCAAAAGCTAAATTTATTATAAAAGAAAATTGCTGATAATAAAATCGTTATGAATACTCTGTTATAATGAAGATTAT
>JBJXDV010000254.1:0-3804 GCA_046153465.1 Chitinophagaceae bacterium | reverse complement strand
TGGATCTGGTAATGAAGAAAAGATCGATTTGAAAATAGCTGAATGCCTTTATGCAGGCGTTATGGCGGATACCGGATCGTTTCGTTTTCCTTCAGCCTCTTCCAGCGTGCATAGAATGGTAGCTGTACTCAAAGACAAAGGACTTCAACACACGCGTGTTCATGAGCATATTTATGACAATTTCCTTGAAAGCAGAATGCGGTTTATAGGATATATATTAATGAACCGGATGGATATTTCCTATGAATACAATTCGGCCCTTATAACCATTTCAAAAAAAGATTTACAGCGATTTCAAATTCGAACAGGTGATACAGAAGGACTGGTGAATTATCCATTGAGTATTCAGGGAATTAAGATGGCTGCTCTTGTAATTGACAGGGATGAGGAACGCAAATGGAGTTTTAGAAGTAAAGGAGATTTTGATGTAAACACTTTTGCCCGGAAACATTTTGAAGGAGGCGGGCATTTCAATGCTTCCGGCGGAAGAAGCAGCGATTCTCTTGAAGTTACCGCACAACATTTTATTAACGTTATAAAAGAATACACTTCACAATTACAATAATATACAATGAAAAAAACAACAATTGGTATTTTAAGTGCAATAGTTATGTTGTCGATTGCAGCTTGCAATGGCGGAGCTACGTTTAAAAGAACAAAAAGTGGAATGATGTACAAGATCATGTCTGACGGCAAAAACCCTATTGCAAAAACAGGTCAGATTCTTAAATTCGATTTCACTCAAAAAGTACGCGATTCTATATTAGGATCATCAGTACTTAATGGTCCGGTATATGTGCCTGTCGATAGTGTAACTACATCCGACTACAATCCTAATGAAATTTTTGGATTGTTAAGGAAAGGTGATAGTGCTGTAGTAATTTTTGAGGCAGATACCTTACGTAAAAAGCAGGGTGGGTTGCCTCCATTTCTAAAGGCAAAGGACAATATCTATCTTACTTTTAAAGTGCTGGAAGTTTTTGTTACACAGGAAGCAGCTAGTAAGGATCGTGAACTTTCTATGCAGGAGTTTATGAAAAAACAAGAAGTTTTATCGGAAGCACAAAAAATAAAAGATGTACAAATCTTAAAAGATTATGTAAAATCAAAAGGTATCAGCGTAGTATCAGCGCCAAAAGGCACATTGGTTGAAATTACAACTGCTGGAACCGGGGCTTCCTGCGATTCTGGCAAATTCCTATCAGTAATGTATACCGGAAAATCGATGACCGGTACTTCATTTGATTCAAATATTGATCCACAATTTGGGCATGCCGGCGAACCTTACGTGTTTCAGGTAGGAGCACGAGGCGCTATTGACGGCTGGAGTGATGGATTGAGATTATTTAAGAAAGGAGGGAAAGGCCGTTTGTATATCCCATCGTCACTGGCATGGGGCAAAATGGGAAGTGGAGAAAAAATTAAACCAGATGATAACGTAATCTTTGATGTGGAAGTAGTAGATGTTTCTGATACGAGGCCAGCGCCTCCTGCACCACCCGCAATAAAAGATACTGTAGCTAGAAAAAAATAACTATCGCTTTTGATAAAATTAGCTGCTGAAAAAAATCTGTAGTTGATAATATAGAGATGATCCCGCAATGCCTTGAGCGTAAGCAGTAGTATGTTGATATTATTAGTTGCCTTTAGGGTTTGCGGGATTTTTTTGGTTGTCTACAACGGATCATTCAATTGCTTAGGTTGTCGATATGCTACCATCAACCCAAAAGGTCAATTCGATTCAGGAAGACTGATAATCACTAATCAATTTTATAGTTTCCATTGCTTCTTTTACATCGTGTACTCTAAGAATAGACGCTCCATTTAATACTCCTATTGAGTTTAGAACCGTTGTGCCGTTTAACGCTTCGGCTGCAGTAATACCAAGCGTTTTATAAATGGTTGATTTACGGGAAATACCCAAAAGGATTGGCTTTTGTAAAATTTCAAGAGCGGGTAAATTTTTCAATAACTGAAAATTATGGGCGATGGATTTACTAAAACCAAATCCGGGATCGATAACAATGTCAAGAATACCAGCTTTGCTGCATTGTTCTATTTTTTGAATAAAAAAATCCAATACCTCCAATGTTATGTTTTCATAATTTACTGGCTGGTGAATCGTTTCGGGGGTTCCTTTTAAATGCATACATACAAAGGGAACTTTAAGGCTCGAAACAGTATCTATCATTTGCTGATCGAAGTTGCCGGCACTTATATCGTTAACAATGGAAGCACCTGCCATCACAGCTTCTTTGGCAACTTTAGAAAAATAGGTGTCTACTGAAAGAATAGCCTCGGGGAAATTTTGTTGAATAGCTTGTATCCCGGGAATTAATCTTCTTAACTCTTCTTCTTCGTCAATGCGTTTGCTTAATGGCCGGGTACTTTGTGCGCCAATATCCAATAGTATTGCGCCCTCCTTTACCAATTTTTCTGCTTGTTTTAGAATGGCTGCTTCTGTTTCAAAGCGGCTTCCTTCATAAAATGAATCGGGTGTATTATTAATAATCCCCATTACAATGGGTTTATCCACAACCAGCAATCTCCCTTTGCAATTCAACGTAAACATTGGCAGCTTATCTTTATTTTTGAATGATAAAATTGAGGATTTATTTTCAATAGTTTTGAAAGGATGAATTCTTTATTAAATAAAATGACCAATCAACCAGCACCCATCTTCATGAACCAAACTAAAGAGCAATACGACCTGGCTGTAGAAGCGTGTAAAGATATTTTTTTGAAGAAGGCAATTGATTATGGAACTTCCTGGAGGGTATTGCGCATTATTTCCATTGTTGATCAGATTTTCATTAAAGCACAACGAATTCGAACTATTCAACAGAAAGGGGAGCAAAAGGTTGATGATGATGTTACCAGCGAATTTAAAGGTATTGTAAATTATGGGGTGATCGGATTGATTCAACTTGATTTGCAAACAGAAACTGTAGAGGATCTTCCAGCGGGCCAGGTGCGCGAGCAGTTTGAAAATAAAATTGTTCTTGCGAGGAAATTGATGCTCGATAAAAATCATGACTATGGAGAAGCATGGCGCGAAATGAGCCAGGAGAGTTTTGTGGATCTTATTCTCATGAAGCTTCTCCGGATTAAACAAATTTTATCAAACGAAGGTAAAACGCAAATCAGCGAAGGTATTGATGCTAACTTTACAGATATTATCAATTATTCACTATTCGCGATGATATTGATCGAAGAAGGAAAGCATAAAGGATAGAAATAGGAACTAAAGAAAGAAGATATAGGAAAGTAACTAAAGAAAGCAAAAAATAGCCACTGCACTTCGAGTAGTTATTCAGGTTTTATGCTTTTAAATTTTATCTGCTGGTGCTAATATTCTGTATTCTGTATTTTGTATTCTGAATTCTGTGTTCCGTATTTTGTATTCTGTATTTTTTTTCCCGCTCATCAAACCTATAATTATTTCGCATGAAGATTTTAATTAACATAGCCCGAATAATCGTTGGCGTATTGTTTATATTTTCTGGTTTGGTAAAAGCCAATGATCCTCTTGGATTGAGTTATAAAATGCAGGAATTTTTTGAATTGTGGGGTATGCATGCACTTAATAGTTATACATTAACTTTTTCGGTGGCGATGATTGCCTTCGAAATAATAGCGGGTGTTGCTATATTGGTTGGATGGAAAATGAATCTTTTTAGCTGGTTGTTATTGTTGCTGATTTTATTTTTCACTTTTCTTACAGGTTATGCAGTGATTACCGGAAAACCAAAAGAATGTGGTTGCTTTGGAGATTGCATTCCATTAACCGCAATACAATCCTTT